>JBAQMN010000085.1:0-5575 GCA_049302895.1 Actinomycetota bacterium
ACCTTTAGGTCCGCCAAGGAGAGGTAAATGCGTATTGCAGTCGAGAAGTTCTCTAAGGAACCGGGGAGTTCTCGACAGGCTCGAACACTAAAAGGTAAGGGACGGATTTATAGGTGAGAAAAGCTAGTCCCCTGATATTGACGATATTGGCTGTTGCCCTGGCAGAGATTGCCATTTTTGGAACTTTTTTCATCCCCATAGAGCGGACCCTTGGTTTCAGCCAGAAAATTTTTTATTTTCACGTCCCGGTTGCCTGGACGTCGTTTCTTGCCTTTGGCGTCACCTTCGTGGCCGGAATTCTTTTCCTGGTCAAGCAGGAGAAAAAGTATGATGTCATAGGGTATACATCGGCGGGACTGGGGCTTCTGTTTGGGGTCGCCCTGATGCTAATGGGGGTTCTTTGGAACCGAACCGCCTGGGGCGTCTGGTGGACCTGGGATCCGCGCCTTGTAACCTACGTGGTTCTTTTGATCCTTTTCGCGAGCTATTTTGTCTTAAGGTCGATGGTTACCGACGAAAGCCGCCGGGCTCGGTTCGCTGCCGTCTTCGGGATTATCGCCTTCCTGGATGTCCCCATCACCTGGTATTCCACTCGCCTGATAGAGAACGTGCTTCATCCGGTCGTTTTTTCGGCAGGGGGGATGACAATCGAGCCGTTAATGCTGGCGATCTTGCTCACTGCACTCCTGGGCGTGACTCTGCTTTACACAAGCATGCTACTTTTGAGAATTCGGATTGAAAATATAAACGAAGAGATTCACTTGCTTAAGGATCAGATCGGACGATAGGAGGTAGAAATGACTTACCAGCAGGCGGCACCGTATGTTCTCGTAGCCTACATGGGGATGTGGCTGATACTCGGCGTTTACTTAGTTTACCAAGGCTGGAAGTTGTCGAAGCTTGAAGAAGAGGTCAGACATCTAAGGGAGATTACTCAGAAGAAAGATTAAACCCTGTGGGGGCAGGGAGATTTTGTGGCGCAATCATTTGGAAAAAAGAACGTCGACCTAAAGGTCGACCTCTACAATGCCTTCGTAGAGGCGGACTTTTAAGTCGGGTCATCGAAATCTTGGAGAGGGGAGGAAGGGTTTGGATACTTTAGTTATTGTTCTTTTCTGGCTCGCGCTAAGCGCCACTGCGGTTAGTGGGCTAATATATATCAAGAACTTCTTCTCCAAGAGGGAAGTCGGCTGGCTGGATTCGTTGGCCGGTGACCTGGCTGTTGCTAGCTTTGTTCTGCTCGCTTTGTCCCTCCTCCTCCACTGGTTTTACTGGAAAATTCCCGAGATCGGTGTTCCGTTCTCGGCTCGAACTATTTATGCTCTAAGCCTGATCGGTGTTTATTTGCTTATTGAGTCTGTCTCGTCGGCGAGAACGGCCAAGGTCAAGATCGCCGGCATGCTGGTCATGCCCGCTGCTTTGCTGCTGGAGTTTTATGCCTGGGCCGGCTACCGGTTGGAATACGGCCTTTCGGTCCAACTAAGAAGCTACTGGGTGGCCATGCACGTCTTTTTTGCCTTGATAGCCTACGGCGCTATTACGGTGGCGCTGACGCTGGCGCTGATACACATTGTCGAGGAGCGGCAGCTAAAACGCAAGGTCTCTCTGTCCCAGATCTTCCGAAAGTTCCCCTCCCTGGAAACCCTGGATGATTTCGGTTATAAGGCTATCACCTTTGGCTTTGCCTTTCTCACACTGGTTATCTTAACCGGCGCCATTCGGGCGCAGATGCTTCCCCAGTGGCAGCGTTGGTGGATGGATCCGAAGATTCTCTCCGCGGCTGCGATGTGGCTCGTGTTCGGGTTTTACCTGGCGAGCAGGAATTTGCTTGGCTGGCGAGGGAGACGCGCGAGCCTGATGGCCATTGTTGGCTTTCTGGTTGGTCTTTTTACTTATTTTGTCAATTATATCTTACCGAGCATTCACACCTACGGCAGAGGTTTTTGATAGTTAACGATTATGAATCGATACTACCCAGTTTATCTGGATTTGAAGGACAAGAAGTGTGTAGTGGTTGGGGGAGGAAAAGTCGCCGAGCGAAAGGTCACCCGCCTGCTGGAGTCCCAAGCTAAGGTAGTGGTGGTGAGCCCCGATCTGACCCCCGGGCTTGACGAGCTAAGAAAAAGAGGAGAAATTGAGCACCAGGCCCGCTCTTACCAGGAGGACGATCTTGAAGAAGCATTTCTGGTGATCAGTGCGGCCGATAAAAGAGACGTCAACGAGAGAGTTTCTCGGGAGGCCTGCGGCAAAACTCTTCTCGTAAATGTGGTCGATGCTCCCGAACTCTCCAATTGTTTTGTTCCCTCGATCGTTCGTCGTGGGGATCTGTTGATAAGCATATCAACGGGGGGAATCGCCCCGGGCTTAGCCAAAAGGATACGGACGGATCTGGAGAGGCTTTACGGTAAGGAATACGACGAGTATCTAAAGATCCTGGCCCAGTTTCGCGAAAAAGTAAAAGAGAAGCATGAGGATCAGGCTGAGCGCTATTTGGCGTGGCAGCGGATTCTTGACTCTGATCTCTTGGAAAGGATAAGGAAAGGCGAGACTGTTTCGGTTGAGGAGTTTGTCTGATGTATGTTCTCGTTGTCGGTCTTTCTCACAAGACCGCGCCAGTGGAAATAAGAGAAAAAGTGGCTTTTCCCATCGAGGAACAGCCCACGGCTCTGGCAAAACTTCTCTCGCAGGATAGCATTGCAGAGGCTGTTATCCTCTCTACGTGCAACCGTACCGAAATCTATGCAGTGGCAAACGACCTGGAGAGAGGGAAGAAAAATCTCGTTCGTTTCTTATGCGAGTATCACCCAATCAAGGAGAAGGAACTAATCAAGCACATCTATTCTTACGAACTGGATAAGGCCATCCACCATCTCTTTCGAGTCGCTTCCAGTCTGGATTCGATGGTCGTTGGCGAGGCTCAGATCCTGGGACAGGTGAAAGAGGCATACAACTGCGCCTTTGAGGCCGAAGCGACCAGCATAATCTTTAACAAGCTCTTTACGGCCGCTCTGAGAACGGGAAAGAGAGCTCGCTCAGAGACGGCCATCGGCGAGAGTGCCACCTCAGTCTCTTCGGCGGCGGTGGAGTTGGCTGAAAGGGTTTTCGAGGATCTGCAGGGCCGCACGGTGATGATTCTCGGAGCAGGCGAGATGAGTGAGTTGACGGCTCAGGCTCTCCAGACACGCGGAGTAACCTCCGTCGTTGTATCCAACCGCACCTACGAGCGGGCTGTCGAACTGGCTCGCGCCTTTAACGGCCGGGCAGTCAAGTTTGACGAGTTCACCAAGTACATGGCCGGTACGGATATTGTCATCAGTTCCACCGGAGCGCCTGACTTTATATTGAGGAAAAAAGACATGACCAAGGTGATGCGCGAGCGGCGCCACGCTCCCATCTTTCTGATAGACATTGCTGTTCCTCGCGATATCGAGCCGACTGTGGGAGATTTGTACAGCGTCTTTCTTTACGATATCGATGATCTTGAGTCGGTCGTTTCCTCCAATCTGGCCGAGCGGGCAAAGGAAGCCGAAGTGGCGGAGGGGATTATTGAGGAAGAAGTGGGAGAGTTTAACTCGTGGATATCGTCTCTTGAGGTCACGCCGACCATTGCCGATCTGAAAGATAAAGCGGAAAGTATCAGGTCGGCTGAGACGGAGGACATTCTAAAAAAGCTTTCCAACCTTTCCGAGAAAGAGAAAAACGAGATCAATGCGCTTACCAAGTTGATCCTGGCCAAACTTTTACACGAACCAATTATAAATCTGAAAAAGCGTAGGGACGAGAAGGACAGGTACCTCTATGTGGAATCGATAAGGCATCTGTTTAGTCTGGAAAGTAAGGGACAAAGAACGCCCGCCAAAGGCGGGTCCGCCTATGGCGGAAAGAACAAGGGTCGAGAGGAGAAAGAGCAAGAGTAGATGGCGAGGCAGATTGTTATTGGCACAAGGGGAAGTCGGCTTGCCTTATGGCAAGCTAATTTTGTCGCCGAAGCGATAAAATCGAAAAATCGCGGCTACGGCGTTTCTCTGAAGAAGATCAAAACCACCGGGGATAAGATTTTGGATTCTCCACTGGCCAAGATTGGCGACAAGGGACTTTTCGTCAAGGAGATTGAGCACGTTTTGGCTCGTGGCGAAGTGGATCTGGCCGTTCACTCCATGAAGGATTTGCCAACCGACATCCCGGCTGACCTCACTATCGCCGCCGTGACCAAGCGGGAGGATCCGTTTGACGCCTTAATATCCCGTGAGGGGACCCGTCTTAAGGATTTGCGTCCCGGTGCGGTCATTGGAACGAGTAGTCTGAGACGGCGAGCCCAGCTCCTCGCCTATCGGCCCGATCTCACTTTTGTCGATCTGAGAGGAAATGTTGATACCAGGGTGCGAAAGATGTATGAGCAGAATCTCGATGCCATCATTCTCTCCGGCGTGGGTTTGATCCGGCTGGGCTGGGGAGACCGGATCACAGAGCGGATTTCATACGATGTGATGGTTCCCGGCGTCGGGCAGGGTGCCATCGCCATCGAGGCGAGAAGAGACGATCAAGAGATACTGGAGCTGGCAAGCTTGCTCAACGATTCCACCACCGAGCGGGCGGTTCTGGCGGAGCGGGCTCTGCTTAGAAGACTCGAGGGGGGATGTCAGGTTCCCCTGGGTGCGCTGGCGGTTATCGAAGATCACAAGCTTGTTCTGGAGGCGGCCGTGGCCAGCGTAGATGGCTCGGAGCTGATCAGGGACTCCATGGAGGGAGAGCCAGAGCAGCCCGAAGAGTTAGGAATCCGCCTGGCAGAGAAGCTTCTTGAGCGGGGCGCCGATATAATCTTGGAGGAGATCAGAAAAGGAACCGTGTAGGGGCCGGCGTCTCTGCCGGCCCGTTGAAGGGCGGACACAGAGGTCCGCCCCTACGGGATAGGTGTGGAATGAAAGGTAAGGTCTATCTGGTGGGTGCCGGACCAGGGGATCCGGGTCTCATCACCGTAAAAGGTTTAGAGCTAATAAAGCGGGCGGATGTGATCGTCTACGATCACCTGGTTAATAAGAAGTTTCTGGTGCATGCCGTGGACGACGCCGAGATCATATACGTGGGAAAAGAAGCGGGAAAGCACACCCTTCGTCAGGACAGGATAAACACACTCTTGGTCAGAGAGGCTCAACGAGGCAAAATGGTGGTGCGGCTTAAGGGTGGAGATCCTTTTGTCTTTGGGCGAGGCGGCGAGGAAGCCCTGGAGCTCACAAAAAACGGTGTACCCTTTGAGGTTGTGTCAGGCGTCTCTTCCGCTTATGCCGTTCCCACCTATGCGGGAATTCCTGTGACGCAACGGGGAGTCGCCTCGACCATCACCATTGCCACCGGCCACGAGGATCCGGCGAAATTAGTCTCGGACATAGACTGGGACAAGCTCGCCATCAGCACAGGCACGTTGGTCTTTCTGATGGCCATAAAAAACCTACCCACAATAACCAGGGAGCTTATCAAACACGGGCGCGATCCCAAAACACCTGTGGCCCTGATTCGTTGGGGCACACTCCCCAGACAAGAAACGTTGGTTGGAACTCTGGAGAACATTGTTGAAAAG
>JBAQMN010000086.1:0-4204 GCA_049302895.1 Actinomycetota bacterium
TAGGATTGTGCATGAATATGACGAGATCGATCCTAAAAAGATTTATGATGGTCTTCAGGCGGCTGTGAAAGACGTTCCGCGTTTTCTGAAATACGTTAGCGAATTCCTAGATAGGATTTGATATAGAATAACTATTCTTATCACAAGCGTAGGAGCGATTGTCCTCTCGATCCAAAACCTAATCTAAGGACTGAAAAAGTTCTTTCAAGAATATATATTTATTTGGTTAAGCCTACGGCCCGCAGGGTGTTCAGGGAGGTGCTTTGGCGAAATTTACCTATATGGGAGACCACCGGTTCAGAGCTTTCTGGGTATCGATTATCGTCGGTGTCGTAATCTTCTTTTGCGGCCTGTTTGTATTGAGCTTAGTGGGGATCCACTATAATAAGATTCTAATACCAGGCACTTTAGGACAGATTCTGATCCTGGTGATAGGCTTTCTGGTCGCCGCCTATTACATATCCGTTTTTTTCACGCACCACGAGGTAACAGAAAGAGAGATCGTTCTCAGACAAGGATGGGCACTAAGGGCGGAAATCCCTTTGGGTAATGTTGAAATTGTTGAGTACACCCAGGAAATGTCTCCTGGAGTGGGCATAAGGCACGCTGCCGGACGACGATTTTTCTTACTGACAGCGCCGTCCAACATGGTCGAGATAAGACTCAAGACACCCCAGCGCTTTTACTTCCTGGGAATAATACCTCTCTGGAAAACCCAGCGCGTCTTCACAAACGTAGACGATCCCCTCAAATTCATTCAAGAAATCGAGAAAAAAATTTAACTTTTAGTATTGACATTTCGTAAATCTGCCATATAGTTATTTGGTTTACCCAAAAACGGCGCGAACGATTCCTATGTGATTCCTATGCACGATGATTACAAAGCGATCTCATTTGCGAAATCGCAGGACCGGCGGCTCGCTGTAAAAGTCGGTGCTTTCCTCAGTGCGCGTTTCGGTCGCAAAATTTCTCATAAGATCAGAGTGGAAGCCATCGAAGGCGTGATTTATCTCAAGGGAGAGGTTCCGGATAAAGAAATCGCGGACTCAATCAGAGAAGCCGTCAAAGGGGTGCCGGGGGTCGAAGGCGTCATAAGTAAGCTTAAAGTGCCCGACTCGACCTAATCAATTTCCTCCCATTTCCCATCTAAATTTCCCCAATCTACTTCACAATGGCATCAGATATCTTTAGAATTGAAGAGTCATGATTCTCGGTATTATAAGTGTTGTCATCGGGTATTTACTCGGATCGTTTCTTCCCGCTTATTTTCTGGGAAAAGGCCTTAAGGGTGTCGACATCAGAGAGGAAGGCCAGAAGAACCCAGGCACGGTCAACGCGTATCATGTTCTGGGTCTCTGGCCCGCTGTAATCACTGCTTTTTACGATACTCTTAAGGGTGTCGCCGCCATGGGCATCGCCTATCTCCTCAAAGCTCCCGAAGTGTTCATCTATCTCAGTGGCATTTTTGCTGTGGCTGGCCATGTCTTTCCCTTTTACCTAAAATTTAAAGGTGGGCAGGGGGCGGGTGCCTCCGTCGGCCTTCTCCTCACCTACCTTGTTATTGTCTTCAAGAATGGTTGGCTTCCCTGGCAGGATCTTCTTTTCCTGACCGGTCTCGTTCTGGCTCTCCTGGTGATCTTCAGAAAGGGGAGCATCATCGGGATGGTAACTCTTCCCACTCTTTACTTTTTTGTTCTCTTCAATTCACGATCAATAATAATGGATGTCTTTTTTGGCATTGTCGTCGCTTACATCATCTTTGTCAGCGTCTCAAACATTTATGTCTATCAGCTCTTCAGGCTGAAGCCTGAAACAAAAGCAGCCATCAAACACCTGCGAGTGCTGATGAGACCCGGAGCGGTCGCCTTTCCCATTTTTTATCTGTTTTACTCAAAGGAATTCGTACTCACGCTCCTTGGCTCGATTACGCTGTTCTTTATCCTTGTCGACCTGCTCAGGCTGGGTTCAAAGAAGGTCAACGTTTTTGTCTTTCGCTGGCTTTCAGCGTTTTTCAGAGAGAAGGAGAGACATACATTCTCCACAGCAACGCTGTTCTTGACATCGAGCTTTCTGACCATACTGCTTTTCGACAAGGCCATCGCCACTCTGGCCATAATCTTCCTAACCTTTGGCGACATCTTCGCCAAATTCACTGGTTTGGAACACGGACGGTGGAGAATTTTTGGAAAGACCCTGGATGGAACACTGGCTTACTTTGCCACGTGTCTGGTGGCCGGGTTCATCTGGTCCCAGTTTGTACCTGTGTCCTGGGTACTTATGGTCTTTGGCGCGGCGGCAGCAGCCATTACCGAACTTCTGCCTGTCGGCGTGAACGATAACTTCGTTATCCCTCTGATGAGCGCTGCCGTCATGCGCGTCATCCAATTCTTCTTCTAAGCCATGCGACAATCATAGACCATGTTCGCAAAGACACCCACTGGTTCCTCGACATTTTAGACTGCGAAGAGCGACTGTGAAGGAGCTCTTTTAAAGGGGTTCTTAGTCCCGACAAGTCGGGATTAAGAGATACGTAAGGAAAGGGAGTTATTCGAGGGGAAACGCTGGGTTTCCCCTCGAAGGAGCGCGATGCGAGTCCAGCGAGCTAGCGCGATAATTTGACAAAGGATTATGACTATGGTAAGCTGAATTGCAGAAATGCGGTATTGCTGCAACACTGAAAAGTAACATAGGAGGGTTGAAATTGGTTCGTCAGTTAAGTAAAAGAAAAACCATTACAATTCCAGTGGAAATCTTGAAGCACGTTGGAGCCGAGCCAGGAGATCTTTTTGAGATTTCCGACGATGGTCATCGCATTATTTTGGTTCCGAAGATTGTTGAGGATAAGTTTACGGAAGAGGAATGGGAAAAACTCGAAAGGTTAGCGAAGGAGAAAGGCAAGGTTTATAGGAGTGCGCCCAAGGCAAAAGAGCATTTGAAAAGGCTTATGAAGTGAGATATGAATACAAACCTTCCTTTGACAGGACTTTCAAAAGGTTGCCTCCTGACCGGAAGAAAAAGGTTACGGAGGCAATATCATTTTTGATCGATTTCTTCGAAACGGGAAAGAAAACGAAAGGCTTAGGATTGAAGAATCTGAGAGGAGACTTTTGGGAAATCCGCGCCAACATAAGGGATCGCATTATATTTACTCTTATAGATGGCACTGTTAGCTTTATCATAGTCGGGACCCACGACGAGATCAGGAGATTTTTGAAAGCCATAAAATAGAATTCATCCGCAAGGAGGAGGGCGATTCGGGGTGGAAACGTTGGATGCGATAAAGACAAGGAGAAGTGTCAGGAGGTTTAAGGAAGACGCGGTCCCTAAAGAAGTTTTAGGGGAGGTTCTCGACGCAGCCAGGTGGGCGCCGTCGGCTCACAACTCTCAACCCTGGAAGTTCGTGGTTGTCGAGAATCCACTCAAAGATAAGATAGCCGATACTTTAAGAAACACGGCTGACCGCATGCCTGATCGAGTGACCAAAGCCGAGATGTGGCGGGCATCAAAAATGGTGAAGCAGGCTCCCGTCCTTATCACCGTCTGGAGCAATCGTATTATGAGCTCAAAACTAGAAAGTTCAAGTGACGAAGTCTACTTTCACATCACCCGGACCTATGAGGTTCAGAGTGTGGCTGCCGCCATCCAGAATGTACTGTTAGCGGCTCAAGAGTTGGGTTTGGGCACCGTTTGGATAGGCGTTGTTCTTTTTGTGGAGGATAAGATCAAGGAGCTTTGCCGCGCCCAAAACGAACTCATGGCCATCATCCCCATCGGTTACCCGGCAAGCCAGCCAACGCAACCACCGAAACGAAAAGAGCTAACCGAAATCGTCTCCTATCTCAAATAAGCACATCTATGGCTTAAAGGCCAGAGGGTCTATGCGATTAATCTCAGAAATAGCATCGAAATCTTTATCGACGCTGATAATGCTTTCAATCTGATTGGTAACCATCACAGCCACGTGCAATAAGTCCCTTGGTTTGATGTTTCTATATTTTTCTGACAGCTCACGTGCTTCGGAGATATCTTCCTCAGTTACCGGAAGCACCTGAGAGATAACCTGGCGAAAATTATCAAAGATTTGCCATCCATTCTCGATGTCTTTCAGATACCAAAAACGGTAAAGAATTTCTTGAAATACCTCGGTGCTGGTCAGACCCTCGACTTCTTCCCTTCCAATTGCCTCGAGGACATTGAGACAAAC
>JBAQMN010000087.1:0-5483 GCA_049302895.1 Actinomycetota bacterium
GTGGGGAAGCGCTTTGGCTTTGGCCTGTCAGCTCATCGGGCTGGAGTGCACCGTCTATATGGTCAAGGCGAGTTATGAGCAAAAGCCATATCGTCACATTCTGATGGAGACCTGGGGAGCCAATGTCATTCCTTCGCCCAGTAAGAATACGCAGGCTGGAAGCAAGATTCTTGAGGAGGATCCCGAGAGCCCGGGAAGTCTTGGTATTGCCATCAGTGAGGGCGTGGAGGACGCGGTCACCCACGAGGGTACCAAGTACTCCCTTGGCAGCGTGCTCAACCACGTGCTGCTTCATCAGACGATTATCGGTCTCGAGGTGAAGAAGCAGTTTGAGAAGATCGGGGAGTATCCGGACGTGATCTACGGCTGCATCGGCGGTGGATCGAGTTTTGGCGGCATCGCTCTGCCGTTCGTCCGGGACAAGCTGGAGGGGAAAAATATCAGGCTGGTGGCTGTCGAGCCCACTGCATGCCCGACTTTGACAAAGGGAGTCTACGCATACGATTATGGCGACACGGCCGAAACTGCTCCCATTGTCAAGATGTATACCCTCGGACATAACTTCATTCCGGCACCGATTCACGCCGGGGGTCTGCGCTATCACGGCGATTCGCCTCTGATCTGCTCCCTGTACGACCAGGGAATTATTGAGGCGAAGGCGTACCCCCAGAATCCAGTTTTTGAGGCGGCGCTAACGTTTGCCAGGACCGAGGGAATCGTTCCGGCACCAGAGTCGGCTCACGCCATCAAAGCAGCTATGGACGATGCCGTCGAATGCAAGGAGACGGGGGAGAGGAAGATAATTCTGATCAATCTCACCGGCCACGGATACTTTGATCTTAGTGCATACAGTGATTATTTGAGCGGGAAGTTGGAAGACTTCGAATATCCAGAGGCGAAAATAAAGGAGGCTCTGACCCACCTCCCCCAACTCTAAATGGTTCGAGTGAAGATCTGTGGTATTACCAATATAGACGATGCTTTGCTGGCAGTAGAACTCGGCGCTGATGCTCTGGGCTTTATCTTTGCCGAGAGCCCGCGCCGGGTCAGCTCTGAGGGCGTGGCCAGTATTGTTTCTCAACTCCCTCCTTTTGTTTCCAAGGTCGGTGTCTTCGTCGACGAGGAAAAGGAAGAGGTGGCCGAGATCGCCGACGTCTGCGGCCTGGACACTTTGCAGTTCCATGGGGTAGAGCCGCCTGATTATTGCACCAGATTCCGAGAAAAGGTGATAAAGTCTCTCAGGGTTAAAAATGCTGATAGTATCGAGGTGCTTCCCTCCTATTCGGTAGATGCATTCTTGCTTGACACACACGTGGAGGGTGTGCCGGGAGGAACAGGAGTGACTTTCGACTGGAACCTGGCTGTTCAAGCCAAAAAGTATGGCCGGATCATCCTTTCGGGTGGGCTTAATCCCGAAAACGTGGCGGAAGCTATTGAGCGGGTCAGGCCGTACGCAGTAGACGTGTCCAGCGGAGTGGAGATGAGAACAGGCAAGAAAGATCCGGAAAAACTAAGAACATTCATAGAAAAAGCGCAATCCGTTTGAGCGAACCCGTAGGCGCGATTCCGCCGAAGGACGGACCGCCTATGGTGGTTTAATCGCGCACAAATACGCGGGCGACTAAAGTCGCCCCTACGGAAAACAAATTGGTAGCCGAGGCATCTTGCCTCGGGTCTGAGATATGAGGTAGATAGAGACATGAGAAAACCTGGTAGCCGAGGCATCTTGCCTCGGGTCTGAGATATGAGGTAGATAGCATGTTGCCAGATAGAAAGGGGCATTTCGGAGAGTTTGGCGGAAAGTTTGTGCCTGAGACACTGATGGCTGCTCTCTCAGAGCTTGAAGATGCCTACAAAAAATATCGAACCGACCGTATCTTTAGAACAGAGCTCAACCACTACCTGAGGGATTATGCCGGACGCCCGACACCGCTTTATTTCGCTGACAATCTGACCAGGCATTTCGGGGGACCAAAGATCTATCTTAAGAGGGAGGATCTGGCCCATACGGGGGCGCACAAGATCAATAACACTTTAGGACAGCTGCTCCTGGCCAGGCGGATGGGAAAAACCCGGGTGATCGCAGAGACCGGTGCCGGTCAACACGGCGTGGCCACAGCCACGGCGGCGGCGATGTTTGGCATGGAATGCCAGGTTTACATGGGTGAGGAGGACATAAAGCGTCAGGCTCTTAACGTTCTAAAAATGAAGCTTCTTGGAGCTAAGGTCATACCGGTTTCGAGTGGAAGCAAGACACTTAAGGATGCCATAAATGAGGCGATGAGAGACTGGGTGACCAATGTGAGAAGTACTTTCTATGTTTTGGGGTCAGTTGTTGGTCCTCACCCGTATCCCATGATGGTCAGGGATTTCCAAACGGTCATCGGTAAGGAAGCGAGGAGACAGATTCTTGAGAAAGAGGGCCGTCTTCCCGACTACATTCTCGCCTGTGTCGGGGGTGGAAGCAACTCTATAGGCATTTTTTATCCGTTTCTTAACAAGCAGGTCAAACTGATCGGGGTGGAAGCGGCGGGCCTGGGGCTTGGCACGAGGAAACACGGGGCGTCGCTGGAAAGGGGTTCGAGAGGAGTTCTCCATGGCTCTTTAAGCCTTGTTCTGCAGGATAGGTTCGGACAGATTCAGCCGGCCCACTCCATCTCAGCGGGGCTGGATTATCCGGGCGTCGGCCCGGAACACGCCTTTTTCAAAGAGCAGGGAATGGTCACTTATGTTTCGGTCACCGACACAGAAGCGCTGGCGGCTTTCAAGCTCCTGTCTGAGTTGGAGGGCATAATGCCTGCACTGGAGCCCGCCCACGCTCTGGCTTACCTTGGTAAGCTGGTTAGAAAACTTAAAAATACGGAGAGCAGGGAGCAGAGAGCAGAGAGCAGGAGCAAAGAAACAGGTAGCCGAGGCACCTTGCCTCGGATTGTCATAGTCAATCTCTCGGGCCGTGGCGACAAGGACATCGACATAGTTCAGGGAGCTTTGCGCTAGGTGTAGGTGAGATTCTTCGCTTCGCTCAGAATGACTGAAGTGTCATTCTGAGGAGCCGTGAGGCGACGAAGAATCTCACACGGTGCATGATCCTGTTAGTGAGAAACAGGTAGCCGAGGCACCTTGCCTCGGAGCAGAGAGCAGAATGAATAGAATAGACCGAAAATTTGCTGAATTAAAAAAGGAAAATAAGGTAGCTTTGATTCCTTACATCATGGCGGGTTACCCTACTTTAAAAGCTTCGCAAAAGATTGTGGAGGCTCTGGTTGCTGGGGGTGCGGACATGGTCGAGATCGGTATCCCCTATTCAGATCCCCTGTCCGACGGAACCACCATTCAGAAGGCTTCCGAAAAAGCGCTTTCTCAAGGGACGACCACAAAAAGTGTTTTTGCTCTCGTCGAGCAGATTCGCAAAGAACTAAATATCCCCATTATCCTCATGACCTACTACAATACTATCTTTCGCTACTCTCCAAAAAGCGTTGGCGGGCGCAGTGGCCTCGATGCGTTTGCCAGGGAGGCCTCCAAGGCGGGAGCAGATGGTGTCATCGCGCCCGATCTTCCTCCCGAGGAGGCTTCTTCATGGAGAAAAGTCGCGCGCGGCCAGGGACTCGACACAATCTTTCTTCTTGCTCCGACCAGCACGAAAGAGAGAATCAAAAGAGTGGCCCGTGCCTCCGAGGGATTTGTATACTGTGTTTCCCTGACCGGCGTCACCGGCGCACGGAAGAGGCTTCCCATCGACATTCCTCAGTTTCTAAATAGGGTCAGGGAAGAGACGAGTAAACCTTTGGCTGTCGGTTTCGGCGTTTCTACTCCTGCTCAGGCCGGGGAGCTGTCGCCCTTGTGTGATGGTATTATAATAGGCAGCGCCCTGATAGACGCTATCGATAAGGAGAAAAGTTTGAGTGGAATGGCCAGAGCGGCCGAGGACTTCGTCAGCAAATTTCAAGAATTAATCTCTCTTAAGGGTGAGGTCGAATGAAAGAGAAGAAAGGACGGTACTTCAGCGGTATTCAGCCTACGGGGGAGCTCCACATCGGAAACTACCTGGGGGCGATAAAGAGCTGGGTTGCTCTTCAGGACAATTATGAAGGCGTGTTTGGCATAGTCGACTACCACGCCATCACCGAACCCTTCAATCCCAAGGACATGCCTGAGAGGGTTCTAAACGCTGCCCTGGACTATCTGGCGGCCGGAATCGATCCTGAGAAAAGCATCCTGATGGTTCAGTCCACCGTCCACGAGCACACGGAGTTCGCCTGGATCCTTAATACCATTACGCCTGTATCCTGGCTGCAGAGAGTGCCGACATTTAAAGAGAAAGCCGTCCAGTTTCCAAAGGCGGTGAACATGGGTCTTCTGGACTACCCCGTTCTTATGGCGGCTGATATTCTTTTGTACAAGAGTACGATTGTGCCCGTGGGCGAGGATCAACTTCCTCACCTGGAACTTACCCGGGAAATCGCTCGCACCTTTAACGCTCGCTTTGGGGATACCTTTCCTGAACCTGAGGCATACTTGGGTCCAGGTGCCAGGGTCATGTCTCTCACCTATCCAGAGAAGAAGATGAGCAAGAGCCTGGGTCCCCAGAACTACATTGCTCTGGCGGACTCACCTGAGGTGATTCAGGAAAAGATCGCCAAAGCGGTGACCGATGTTGGACCTCGAGGAAGAACTATCAGTCCTGGAGTTGCCAATCTGTTCCATCTCCTTGAGCTCTTCTCGACCACGGAAACTGTGGAGCACATGAGAAAGCTCTACAACGAAGGGACGCTGATGTATTCGGATCTAAAGAAGGTTTTGGCCGATGACCTCATAAAAGGTCTTGAACCTTTCCGTGAGAAGCGAGCCCGTCTGGCTCGCAAGCCCCAAGAGGTTCTCGAAATCCTTGAGGCTGGTGGGAAGGCGGCTAAAAAGATTGCCGGCGAGACCCTGAGGGAAGCCAAGGAGAAAACCGGCCTCCTCTACTTCTAAGGGTCGCTCGGGCATTCGGTCAAGCTCACCCTCCCGCAGGTATAAAACCTGCGGCTCTAACCGAGTGATGAGACTCTGCCCGATAAATCGGGCAGTATCAAATTATTTATTATTTCATACCCCTGGCTTTAGCCAGAGGTTCCTGATCAACTCTGTTAGAGCCTCAGGGTTCATCCCTGAGGTACCTTACCTTTTTGAATACCCTCGCTCCAGAGGGAGGCAATCTGCCCTGTCTGCCGACAGGCAGGCTCTTCGGGCAGATTGAGGGCCGACACAGAGGTCGGCCCCTACGAGTGCCTGATCCCGTAGGTGCGAATTCATTCGCACACTGTTGCGCGATTAAAATCGCGCCTACGGGAGAGACTGCGTCTTTTCTGGTGATAAACGAGCTGAGCTTGCGACGAGTTGATAAATTCTGGGATGGTGTCATAATAAAAAGGTATCACTGTGTAGGGGACTGAATCGTTATGCCTGCGAACGAAAAGAAGGGCATCCCTGAGGGGATATGG
>JBAQMN010000088.1:0-2534 GCA_049302895.1 Actinomycetota bacterium
TCAAATTAGAGGATAAGCTGGTTGGCATCCTATACGTAGACGATTATGTGCAGAGGGAATTTAAGGAAAGAGAGATAATCGCGCTGAAACTGTTGGCTAACCAGGCCACGATAGCTTTGCTTAAAGCCCAGGCTTTTAAGCAGACTATGGAGTTGGCAATAACCGATGGTTTAACAAAGGTTTTCAACCACCGCTATTTCCAGGAGCAGTTAGGCCGCGAGATCAAGAGGGCGAAGCGCTACCGGCACCCTTTGTCTCTAATCATGCTGGATATCGATTATTTCAAAAAATATAACGATTATTATGGACACCCCAAGGGCGACAGTGTTTTGAGGAAGATAGCACAGGTGCTCAGGTCAACGATACGAGAAACGGATATCGTTGCTCGATATGGTGGAGAGGAGTTTGCCATCATTCTTCCTGAGACGGGAAAGCCTGAGGTCGGAGAGGTAGCTCGTAAGATCCTGGAAGCCATCGAGAAGGAAGATTTTTTCGGGGGAGAGATACTCCCGGACGGAAAGTTTACAGTTAGCTGTGGAATAGCTATCTTCCCGCACGATGCAACGACTCGAGAGGGCCTGATTGACCAGGCGGATCGGGCTCTTTACGAGGCTAAACACACCGGAAGAAACAGAGTCTGCGCAGCCTAAATAAGACTGAAGACTGAAGACTGAAAGACTGAAGACGGAAAAACCAGGTATACTAGACTAAGTGAACGGCATGGAGAATTTTTTTAAATAGGGTTGCTGCCGGAGCCAAGAGAATGAGGGAGAGCCCGGCATTTTTTGTTTCTATGGGTAGGGACGATGCTTCTTCCACAAAATCCTGGGTAAACATCTTGCCGTAGAATCCTCCGTCGCGGATACCTATTCCCATGTGTGTATAGCGAGGATTAAGAAGATTTTCTTTGTGTTCAGGACTTTGCATGAGAGCGCTGAAGGCGATCTCAACTGTTGTTGCCCCAGCAAGATTCTCTCCGGCGGCCTGCCAATTTTTGATTCCGGCTGCCTTGAGGCGATCAAAGAGGGATCCGATTCTTGGAGAATAATGGGAGAAGAAATTCCGATCGATCATTTCTTGACTATGTTCTCGGGCTATTTTTGTCAGGCGAGCGTCCACTTTTAGGGGCTTGAGACCTTCTTGCTCGCGTTCCTGATTGATTAGGCCGATCATTGTTTGTTCTTCGTCTGTCAGAGTGAGGGCGCTTGCCGTGTTTGTCTGCAGCACGAAGAGAGAAGTCGCGATCACAAGTGCCATTATGATTGTGAATTTGACAGGGTGATTTGCTCCAAACATTGTTACTCCTTCGAAGCTCACACCCATCAAAAGGAAGGGGTGGGGTCAGCGGTAGGAAATCCGTTTATTTTTACTTCTCGCTTCCTACAATCTGTGCTGACCCTCCTCCCTACCTATACCTAATATCGGCATAGGTACTTTAAGTAGATATATTGAAATTTCAAGTTTTATTGATAATTTTGATAATTTGTAAGATCGATTAGCGGCGCGACTCACCGCACACTTTATTGTTCGAGCTTGCCCCGACTAGTCGGGGCTTGTCGAGAACTCCCCGGGGCGTCTCTGCAATACGCATTTGTCTCTCCTTAGCGGACCTAAAGGTCCGCCTCTACATCAAAATCTCGTAGAGGTCGACCTTTAGGTCGACTCTTCTCGACTCGCGGAGCCTGTCCTGAGCTTGTCGAAGGGCTCCCTCAGACGCCGTCCTGAACGAAGTGAAGGAATGACACATGAGCGAAGGACTCGCTCGAAGAATAACAATACTGTTCGAGCTTGTCGAGAACTCGTTCTTCATTCTTTGCTATAGGCTATGTGCAACATCTATGATAAAATATGGAAACAGTTAAATGCAAAATTTCACAAAAGAGCGACTGGAAGGAGTTCTTTTAAAGGACGACCAGATGGAGGTTAACATGTCCAGGAGACCGGAACTGAACGACGAGGACATCGGCATCAGAAGTTTTCATCTTCGCAAGGAAAGAGCAGCCGAGACCGGAATGGAAAGAGTGAGATACGGGTTGGGTGAAAACTGGGCAAATTTTTCTGCTACAGATTTGGAGATTCTGGAGTGGGCTCTTGGGGAATGCTGGGCTCTGATGGGTTTCGCAGACTGGAATCGGATTACCTTCAGCGCCCTGAAAGTAGAAGACGTTGAAAAAATTATCAAGATCAGCCGGGATATAATAGGCCATAAAAAAAGAGGGTACAGCGGATTCGAAGAAATTATCGGAATCCTAAGAGGCTAACGCCCTTTTCTGTTCCAGAGCCCGTTTAACCCTTTTTAGTCTAAAAAGATCTTCCCTGGCTCTTTCCTCGAGATACATGGAGATGTATTTGACCTGGTCCTTTAGATTAGGTACCACTATGTAGTCCAGCGCATTGACTCTTCTTCGCGTGGCCTGAATTTCTTCACCTAACCTCTTGAGTTTGGTTTCGATCCCGGCCACCTCGATAATGGCATCAACAACCTTCTCAAAATCCTCGGCGGTTTCCTCGATACGGCTGCTCACGCCGGTGGG
>JBAQMN010000089.1:0-3604 GCA_049302895.1 Actinomycetota bacterium
AGTCCTGGCCGACGAGCCCACCGGCAACCTGGATTCCAGAACAGGCCAGGAGATCTTGAAACTCCTCCGCAAATCCTGTGACGAGCTCAAACAGACTATTGTCATGGTTACCCACGACCCCCAGGCCGCTGCTTATGCCGATAGGGTAGTTTTCTTGAAAGATGGAAGCATCGTAGATGAAGTAGAGTTAGGAGAGAAGATCGATGCGGCACCTATCATCGCTCGTCTTAAAGAACTTAGGATTTAGAAGACTTCGCACCCTCCTAACCATTCTTGGTATCACCCTTGGTGTGGCGGTTATTTTGGCCGTCAATATAACCAACCTCAGTGCCACGAAGGGATACGAGCAGATGGTCGACACGGTTAGCGGTAAAGCCAATCTCCGCGTGACCAGCTCATCCTCGGCTGGCTTTGACCAGGACATTCTAAGTAAAATCGAAAACAGTGGCGGAGTTAGGTTTGCCATCCCCAGCACCGATCACACCAGCTTTCTCTTAAAAGGAGAGAGGAAAGTGCCCCTGGAAATCATCGGAATTAATCCAGCCCTCGACCGCAAACTAAGAGAGTATCGAGTTAGAGAGGGTTCCTTTCTTCCTTCCGACGGAGCATTTATTCTCTTGGTCCAGGACTTTGCCCGGCAGAATGATGTTCGTGTGGGAAATAGTGTGGCAATTCTTACTGCTCAAGGACCAAAGACTTTCAAGGTAGTTGGCCTGATCGCTGGGGTGGGAGCAGGAGTGATCCAGAACGGCGCCGCCGGGTTCGTGTCACTTAAGATGATACAGAATCTCTTCGATCTGAAAAATCGTATCCAAATTGTTGATATCAGGAAAGATGACCAATTTACGACAGATGAGGTAAAGAAAAACGTCCAGAGAAGTATTGGCCGTTCTTTCTCCGTCGAGCCTCCGCCCGCCCGAAGCAAAGAGGTGGAAGACCTCCTCAAGAGTACCAAGCAGGCGCTCAACTTCTTCAGTATTATTGCCATTTTTGTCGGCGGATTCATGATCTTTAACACCTTTTCAATGAACCTTGCCGAGCGAATAAGAGAGATTGGAATTCTCAAATCGATAGGAAGCACCAGGCGACAGCTCTTGACCATATTCGTCGGCGAGGCTCTCGCTCTGGGATTGATCGGTTCCGTTTTGGGAGTGTTCCTGGGAATCTTCCTTGCCAGATACATTGCTGAAGTAATGGCTCAAACGGCCCACGAAGCCCTGGGAAAGCTGGTCGTTTCCAACTCGAGCATCGCCCTCAGCCTCTCCATCGGCTTGATGGTAAGCCTGGTTTCCGCACTCTATCCCGCTCTGCGAGCCAGTGCTATTCCACCGGTGTTAGCCTTAAGCGAAGAAAGCAAGGCCAAAGTGGGCTGGTTTGAGCGATCAGGATGGCTGGGGGGCGCCGTCTTAATCGCAGCGGCCCTTTTCATCATCTATGTTCCTATTGGACCAGGCAATGCCAGACAGTTATTTCTTGAAGGAGGTAGCCTCATCCTCCTCCTCGGCATCGCCTTCCTTTTGCCCATCCTGATCAGCCCACTTTCCAGAATATGCGGCGCTCCTGTCAAATTACTCTTCCGATCGGAAGGAAAGCTGGCCGAGAGAAATATGCATCGAGCCAGGACCAGAACCGCCCTGACCGTTGTGACCCTGATGGCCGGGCTGACCATGATCATCGGCATCGAGGCAATGAATCTCTCATACAAACAAGCGGTGGGCGACTGGATCAGAGCAAGCATCGGGGCAGATCTCTTTGTCCATTCAGAAATGGCCTTTGGTCTTAAAGCCGGCAAGATTGTTCCGATGAAGTTGGAGCTAAAGGACGAGATAGAGAAGGTAAAAGGCGTCGCCCACGCGGCCGCTGTAAAGATCATGCCCGTGGAGGATGCCAAAGGTCAGAACCTCACCTATATCGCAGTTGACCCTAATGTTTTTCCCAAGGTCTCCGGCACCCAATTCGTCAAAGGAAATGAAGAAGAGGCAAACGAGATGCTAAAGAAAGGGGGCTTCGTCCTCATATCATCCGTTCTCAGTAGGCGAGAAAACTTAAAGATTGGAGACAAAATCCGATTAAAAACGCTGGAGGGCTTGAGAGATTTCAAAATTGCCGGGGTGAACAACGACTTTACCAATGCGACCGGCACCATTCGCGCCTCCTACTCTGATCTCAAGAGATATTTCAAGGCAGAAAACGCTGATTCCTTTGACGTTAAAGTAGAAAAGGGCTCGGATGTCGAGGAAGTCAGGAAACGGCTTCAGAGAGAGGTGGCTGACAAATATGGCCTTGAGGTTCAATCCTCAAAGGACTTTCGTCGCCAAGCAGAATTGGAGGTGAACAGGGTATTTGCGCTCCTTGATGCAATAGTTTTGATTGCCGTCATCGTTGCCTTCCTGGGAATTGTCAACACACTGACCATGAACGTTATGGAGCGAGTCAGGGAAATCGGCATCTTGAGATCCATAGGAACAACTCGCTGGCAAATAGGCAAGATCATCCTCGCCGAGGCGGCAATTTTGGGTGTCATTGGGGCCCTGGTAGGAATCGCCGGTGGCGTTTTCGCCTCAACCGTGATGGTTCAGGCAACCATTGCCGAAACAGGCTTCTACGTCAGATATATTCTACCTGTTCAACCCGCCATCATCTTTGGGGTGTTAGTGGTTGTTGTATCCGTACTGGCCGGTGTTTATCCTGCTCAAAAGGCGGCTCGATACAATGTTGTGCGAGCAATCCAGTACGAATAACGCTCGGGTATTCAGCCAAGCTCCTCTCGCTGACCTGGCCTACTACCGTCATTGCCACGGGCTTCGCTCTCGCAATGACAGTTCGCGTGGCCTCCGATACGCTTTTCTTGGCGACAAACTCGCTTCGCAAGAAACATAATTTGCTTACCCTGAATACCCTCGCTTTAGGAAGAAATCTCTACATCTCCCCAGAAGCCGATTTTTTCGCCCTTAATTATGATCACGCCGACGACACCGGAAATTTCCCGGGCTTTGGTTATCCCCTTCTCAATATCATCCTCAGCCTGAACAATGTTCCCCACCGCTGTGGCTGTGGCGTCTGCCAGGCTTGTGTTGGGAGAAAGAATCACTACAGCGTCGGCTTTACCGAAACTAACCGATGGTCCAACCGTTCCAGACGAGGTGCAAACTCCGAGTGGCGTCTGCTCGGGATAAACAGTCAGTGCAATCTTATTGCCAAGAGGAGACTTACCAGCATAGATTCCAATTTTCCGTGGCTCTGCAGTCTTAATAAAGATGTCGCCTCCGTTCTCGACCACTATTTCCTTCGAATAATTGAGCAGGTCTTTGCCAACATACTCAGCGATAGCTCCTGCAACCGCCGCCATCGGTCCCACCCCCGCCATCTCTGCCGCCTCGGCCATGCTTTTCGCGATTGAGGGCACCGAATAGGGAACTTTGTAGGGCGTAAAAGTGGTTCCAAAAACAGGATGTGAGGAGATAAAATCCTCGATATCACATCGATATCTCTGAACAGCTTCGCGAGCTTTCTCCTTTAGATTTTGATTAGCACTGATGTGGAGGTCGGTTTCCTTCACCACAACCTGGAAAGAAACCAGCCCCTTAGCCCACATCCTCTCCCG
>JBAQMN010000090.1:0-6031 GCA_049302895.1 Actinomycetota bacterium
GCTCAAATGAAGTTGGATCTTTGTCAACAACGGCGACATCGTGGCCTTCCATTGACAGCCTGTTTGCCAGAGATGACCCAACTCTCCCACACCCAGCGACAATAACCTTCATGCCTTACCTCCTGTGCTTCTATTATACACAAAATCACTTTTCTCTCTACAAATTTTTCTTCCGAGCCCCCCAGCGGCGAACAATGAATTTTCGTATCTCATCGGCGATGAGAAGAAGTGGCACAAATGAAAATAAGAGTACCCAGTCTCTCGCCCCCAAAGGCCCGTGATGGAAAATACTCTGGAATGGCTGGACATAAACGAGGATGAAAATCATCACAATTTCGGTAGCGATTCCCCAGAGGAGGAATCTATTGGAGAAGAGGCCGATCTTGAACACGGACTCCCGATTGGTTCGCTGAGCAAAGGCATTTCCAATTTGCGTAGTTACGACGCCCGCATGAGTCATAGTAGTTGCCTTGATGTAGAGGAGACCAGAGGCTGCCATTGGGAGGCCCAACCTCCATCCACTGATCCAGTACATGTAGAAGTAACCAAACATGCTAGCGGCTGCCTGGATTGGACCCAGGAATACATATGCCCTAAGGAGAACCCGCCAGTTTAGCAGGCGCTCTTTTCTGGGACGAGGAGGTCTGCCCATAATCCCGGGCTCAGGTGCTTCCGTTCCCAGGGCCAGGGCGGGAAGCATGTCCGTTCCCAGGTCGATAGCAAGTATCTGCATCACTACAAGGGGCAGAGGAATTCTGAATACCACAAACAGAATGAAGGGAACAATTTCCGGTATATTGCTGGTGAAAATATAGGTAACGAAGCGCCGAATGTTGTCGAAGACGGCTCTTCCTTCCTCGACGGCATGAACAATGCTGGCAAAATTATCGTCGGTCAGAATCATGTCCGCAGCTTCCTTTGCCACATCTGTTCCAGCGATGCCCATGGCTACGCCTATGTCGGCTGTTTTGAGAGCAGGGGCGTCGTTCACACCGTCGCCGGTCATGGCGACCACATGGCCCATTTCTTTTAAGGCTATGGCAATTTTCATCTTGTGTTCAGGAGAGACGCGAGCAAAAAGGATTTCTTCTCGATTAAGCTCTTTCTTGAGTTCTTCGTCAGACATATCGTTTAAGTCCGCGCCTGTCACGATCCGACAGGCCTTTCCTTTAATAATGCCGATTCGGCGGGCAATTGATTCAGCAGTCAGGCCGTAATCACCGGTGATCATGATGATCTTAATGCCGGCTGTGGCACACTGCCTGACAGCTTGCCCCACTTCGTCGCGGGGTGGGTCCATCATGGCCATCAGGCCGACAAAGAGTAGATCTTTCTCAGTAGTTTCAGGCTTAAAAACTTTCTCCTCTTTACTGATTTCACGATAGGCCATGGCGAGGACTCTCAAGCCCGCCCGGGCGAACTGGTCATTCTGCGCGATAATCTTTGCTCTCTCTTTCTCATCGAGGGGCTTAACTCCGTGAGGTGTGGCGATCTTGGTGCAAAGTTGAATGATCTCCTTAGGAGCTCCTTTGACGTAGCCAATCCGGCCAAACTTGTGCATATGGATGGTGGTCATTCGCTTTCTCACCGAGTCAAAAGGAAGTTCGTAAACCCGGCGCGCTTGCTCCAGCTCCTTCTGGTAGTCGAAGTCGGCCTTTTGAGCCGCCACCAGCAAGGCTCCTTCCGTGGGGTCGCCCAGAATGGTCCAGCTGGGACTGGTGTCGGAGGGTGGGATCAACCGCGCATTGTTGCAAAAGGCGGCCGATCGCATCAAAAGCTCCAGGGCTTCGAGCTGGTCTTTGGTCAGCTTCTCGCCCTTGTGTAGATAGTGGCCTTTGGGTTCGTAGCCCACGCCAGAGATGTGGATGTGCTGGCCATTGACCCAGATCTCGCGGACGGTCATCTCGTTCTGGGTAAGCGTTCCCGTTTTATCAGTGCAAATCACGGTGGTACTGCCCAGAGTTTCAACGGAGGAGAGCTTCTTAATCAGAGCGTTACGACGGGCCATTCTCTGGACGCCCATCGCCAGGGCCAGACTTACGGTGGGCAAAAGCCCTTCCGGCACGTTAGCCACGATTATGCCGATGGCAAAGACAAATCCTTCAATCAAAGAGAGACCGGCAATGAAATAACCAAGCACAAAGAAGAGGATTCCCAGGCCGGTGGCGATCATCGCCACGATCTTTGTCACCTTGACCATCTCTTTTTGCAGCGGGCTGGGTGCTTCCTTCACAGCCTGTGTGAGCTCGGCAATTTTCCCAAATTCTGTTCTCATGCCGGTGGCATAGACGGCTGCTCGTCCGCCGCCGTAGGCAACAGACGTTCCAGCGAAAACCAGATTGGGCATCTCTGTAATGGTCAATTTCTTGTCTAAAACGGGGGCGGTGGTCTTTCGGGTCGGCTCCGACTCTCCGGTCAAGGTAGCATTGTTCGTTCTGAGCTCAAATTCCTCAATTAGCCGCCCATCAGCGGAGATGTGATCGCCTTCGTCCAGAACCAGGATGTCTCCTGGAACGATCTCTGAGGCGAGGATTTCTCTGGTCTCATCGTCTCTGACCACTTTAGCCCGATAGGGCATGAGCCGCTTTAAGGCCTCTGTCGCTTTCTCCGCCTTGTATTCCTGCCAGAAGGAGAAGGTGGCGTTAATAAAGATAACAGCGAAGATGGCCCAGCCGAGCTGGGGCATGCCGCCGAAAAAAGCCAGGATTCCTCCCACCCAGAGCATTATGGCAAAGAAGTGATAGAAGTTGGCCAGGAACTTGAAGATCAACGGGGCCTTCCCGATCTCCTTGATCTCATTGGGGCCGTATTCTTCCAGGCGTGATTGAGCTTCCTGCTCCGTCAGGCCTTTTTCACTGGTCTGAAGGGATTTTAGGACGTCACTCTTGTGCACTTCAGAAAGGGGCCTCTTGGTTTGCTCTGTAATCACTTCTACTTTCATCAAGGATAAATTTACCACGATGGGCAGATTATTTAAACATACCGATATCGCTATGGGTTAAAACGGCGAACAAGAAGTTTACGAAGTTCTTCGGCCAAGAAGATGATGAAGGGGAAGGCGGCGACAAAAGCCCATTCTTTCAATCCCAGGGGAGCCATGCCGAAGAATCTTTGAAGTGGGGGAACATAAAGGAGAGCCAGAGTGACCAGCGTTTCAAAGATAATCCCCCAGACCACCCAGGGATTACTGAAGATGCCAATCTTGAAAACCGACACGCGGTTAGTTCGGGTGGCAAAGACTGTCCCCACTTGAGTTGCAACAATACCTAAGAAGGTCATGGTACTCGCTTTCAGGACGAGGGGACTGTTCAGGGGCACATGCATCCCCCAGCGCCACCCCTCGTTAAAAAGAACCCAGAAGTAACCGGACAGCACCAGAACGGATTCGATAAGACCAAGGTAGACGTAGGCCCGAAGAAGTAGCGGTGTGTTCAACAAGCCCTCTTTTTTTGAGCGGGGAGGCCGCTCCATAATCCCTGGTTCGGCGGGCTCGACTCCTAATGCCAAGGCGGGTAAAGTTTCTGTTCCAAGGTCGATGGCCAGGATCTGCAGCGGGGTTATGGGTAGGGGTGTCTTCAGAAGAGCAAAGAAGATAAAGGGTACCACCTCGGGGGTCAGATGGGCGAAAATGTAGACGATAAATTTTTTGATATTGTCGTAGACCACTCTCCCTTCGGCAATAGCGTTTACAATGGTGGCAAAATTATCGTCCAGCAGAATCATGTCAGAGGCTTCTTTGGCGACGTCTGTTCCGGTGATGCCCATGGCCACACCGATATCTGCTTTCTTTAAAGCAGGGGCATCATTAACGCCGTCGCCAGTCATTGCCACAATTTCACCTTTGTCCCGAAGAAGAGTGGCGATTCTAAGCTTGTGATCAGGGGTTACCCGGGCAAAAATTACCTCCTTTTGCTCCAGAACTTTGCTGAGTTCAGCATCGGGCATGCCGTCAAGCTCGGCTCCGCTGACAATACGGGTTTTTTGCCCGCTCACCATGCCGATTCTCGTGGCGATGGATTCGGCAGTTAAGCCGTAGTCGCCAGTGATCATAATTATCCTGATGTGCGCCCTTTGACACCTCTTGACCGCTTCCTCCACTTCTGGCCGGGGCGGATCCATCATCGCCATCAGGCCAGCGAAGACAAGATCCTTCTCTACCTCTTCCACTGTGTATTTCTTTGAATTCGGCGGAAGTTCTCTAAAAGCAAAGGCCAGAACCCTAAGGGCTTGTTTAGCTAAGTTGTCATTCTGGATAATAATTTCATCTCGTTGGTCTGGTGTTATCTTTTCCACCCGGCCGTTGACATAGATTCGGTCACAGAGATCGAGGACTTCTTTGGGTGCCCCTTTAACGTATGCCACTTGATATGCCCGAGTCGTCTTATCCTGGACGCCTGTGGCCTTACCCATCTCCAGGACGGGAAGAGAAATGGGATTACGAACTTGATGGATGGTGGTCATTCTTTTTCTAATGGACTCAAAGGGGAGTTCGTAGATACGACTTTCTTTCTCTAAGGCTTTGTCATAGTCGAAGCCACCCTTTTTGGTAGCCACCAAAAGGGCAGCTTCGGTCGGATCGCCCAATATGGACCAGGTGACTTTCTCTCCATTAGGAGGTATCAGGCGGGCGTTGTTACAATAGGAAGCCACCTTTAGGAGCAAGCCAAGCTTTTCCGACAATGCCTCCTGAGACAGAGGCTTACCGTTTTCCAGAAACTCCCCCTCAGGCTTGTACCCCACCCCCGAGACATCTATTCTTTCCTGGTTTGCCCAGATTTCTCTCACTGTCATTTCGTTCTGTGTTAATGTCCCTGTCTTGTCGGTGCATATCACTGTTGTAGAGCCAAGGGTCTCAACGGAGGAAAGTTTCTTAACGAGGGCGTTCTCTCGGACCATTTTTTGAACGGCTACCGCTAAAGATAGAGAAAGGGTAGGCAATAAGCCCTCCGGAACATTAGCGACAATCATTCCAATAGCAAAGAGGGAGCTGGCAACGAGAGAAAGTCGAGCGATAGCCGAACCGACCAAGAAGAAAACCAAGCCAAGAACGACGGCCAATGCAGCTACGACGAGGGCGACCCTTTTTACCTCTTTCTGGAGCGGACTCAACTCTTCTGGAACAGTCTGAGTAAGATAAGCAACCCGCCCGAATTGCGTGTTCATTCCGGTGGCAAAGACTACCGCTTTTCCAGAACCAGTGGCTACACTCGTGCTACTGAAAACAAGATTTGGGAGTTCGGTGAGGGTTAAGCCTTTCCTCATGACGGGTTCGGCTGTCCGCCGTGAAGGTTCTGACTCACCGGTCAGCGTGGCGTTATTTGTTCTCAACTCAAACTCTTCGGCTAAGCGGGCGTCGGCTGAAATATTATCTCCCTCTTCTAACAGAATGACGTCACCTGGAACAAGAAGAGTACCCAGAATCTGTTTTCTTTCTCCCTCTCGGATTACTTTGGCGTAGAGGGGCACAAGCTTTTTCAGCGCTTCGGTGGCTTTTTCGGCTTTGTACTCCTGCCAGAAGCTAAAAACAGCATTGATCACGATAACAGCGATTATCGCCCACGCCAGCTCCGCCATTCCGGCGACGAAAGCTAGAGCGGCGCTGAACCAGAGGAGGAGGGCAAAGGTATGGTAGAAGTTAGCCAGGAATTTAAATATGAGAGGCCTTTTCCGTATCTCAGGAATTTTGTTTTCTCCGTACTCGTCAAGCCTCTTTTTTGCCTCGGCTTCTGTTAATCCTCGCTTGGAGGTCTTGAGTTCCTGGTATACTTTGGCTGGTGTAAGGGTCGAAACCTGGTTCATCTTTCGATCCGCGGCTTTTGCTTCATACGGAATAAAAGGAAAGCTAAGACAGCAATTATCAAGATAACTATTATAATCCAGCTGAAACCGCTAAAATATTTGACGATTTTCTCCCAGTTCGCGCCAAGAATGAAACCACTGTATGCAAGTCCGATCGACCAGGGAAGCACTCCCAGAAACGTGTAAATATTGAACTTGATGAAGTTCATCTCGGCTATTCCAGCCGGAACTG
>JBAQMN010000091.1:0-4660 GCA_049302895.1 Actinomycetota bacterium
TTAAACAAAGTCGGCATGCTCAAGTGTGAAGCGACCAAAGTCGGTTCTGACACTACCTTGATGCAGATTGTGAAGATGGTCGAAGAAGCGCAAGCCGCCAGTGCACCGATCCAGAGACTGGCCGACAAAGCGGCCTCTTACTTCGTTCCAGCTATTCTTATTGCCGCCTTCCTCACTCTCATCGGGTGGCTCCTGATTGGAAATCCAACCCTCGCCTTACTCTCTTTCATTGCCGTGTTGATCATCGCCTGCCCCTGCGCTCTGGGCATCGCCACTCCAGCCGCTATGATGGCTGGAGTGGGTAAGGGTGCCGAAATGGGCATTCTTATCCGCGGTGGAGAGTACCTGGAGAGAGCTCAGAAGCTTAAGACAGTCGTTTTCGACAAAACCGGAACGCTTACCAAAGGCGAGCCATCGGTAACCGACATCATAGTAGCTCAGAACGAAGAGCGAAGAACGAAGAGCGAAGAACGTGAGTCCGGGCGAGAGACAGGTAGCCGAGGCACCCTGCCTCGGACTACCCGAGAGGTGTTATACTACGCCGCCATTGCCGAAAAGAGCTCCGAGCATCCTCTGGCCGAAGCCATTCTTAACAGAGCCACCTCGGAAGGCCTGGAGATTCCCGACCATCACCACTTCGAGGCTGTGCCGGGGCTGGGTGTAAAGGCAAAATACAACGGAAAAGAGATTCTCTTTGGGAATCGCAAGTTGATGAAGGAAAACTCGATCGACATAGCGCCTCTCGAAAACCAGCTCACCCTTCTGGAGGAACAGGGTAAGACGGCGATGATTCTTTCACTGAACAAAAAACCGATGGGAATAATCGCCGCTGCCGACACCATAAAAGAATATGCCCCTCAGGCCGTCAAGAAGCTGAAAGAGGAAGGCGTCGATGTGGTCATGCTCACCGGGGATAACGAGAGAACCGCCCACGCCATTGCCAAGCAGGTCGGCATCGACCACGTCATCGCCAACGTTTTACCCTGGGAAAAGAGCAATGTGATTAAAAAGCTGCAGGAGGAGGGTCAGGTGGTGAGCATGGTCGGCGACGGAATAAACGACGCACCCGCCCTCGCTCAGGCAGACATTGGAATCGCTATCGGAAGCGGATCAGACATCGCCAAAGAAACCGGCGGAATCATCCTCATCAAGGACGACATCAGAGACGTCGTCACCGGAATAAAGCTCTCCAAAGCGACCATGGGAAAGATCAAGCAGAATCTGTTCTGGGCTTTCTTCTACAACTCCGCCGCCATTCCCGTTGCCGCTTTCGGATTGCTCAATCCGATCATCGCCGCGGCGACCATGGCGCTGAGCTCGCTTTCAGTAGTCAGTAACGCCGCGTTACTAAAAAGATTCAAAGTGGAGATTTAGAAATCCTTCGACTTCGCTCAGGACATGCTTGGGAGGTGATTTAGTTAATGGATTGGAAGAGGCTTCTCATTGTCTTTGGTCTGATCCTGGTGCTGATCGTCGGCGTTTATGCCCTCATCACAGCGTTCAGGTCGCCCGGCCAGCAAGAACAAGACCCTCAAGGCACGACGGGCCAGGTAACCCAGGGGGAGGGTGCTACTGATAAATACACCAGATCAGATAAGGGAGAAGGTGGTATTGAGGTAAGCGTGACCTATCTGGCGGATAAGTCCGACAAAGATCTTCAGTTTCGGATCACCCTGAACACCCACTCCGTTGATCTATCAAAATTTTCGCTGGACAAACTGACCTATCTAAAAACCGACATCGCAAAAGAGTATAAGGCGCTTCCCGGCTGGGACGTTCCGGGTGAAGGCTCTCACCATACAACCGGCACTGTCAGGTTTGCCAAGGAGAGCAACGGCAAGCCCGTGATAAGCCAGACCACCAAGTATTTCCAGATCATAATCCGAGACGTGGCAGGGGTAAAAGAACGCGTCTTCAAATGGGATTTGCCAATCGAATAGATAGTTTCGGTAAGGTAAATCAGGATTTTTTTACTTCCGTTTTCACGCCTGTGAGAAGGCCGCATACATCCGCAGGGTCACACGTCATATACAAAGCACAGTAGGCACAACAAATGTCTTTGCCACAGAGTTCGGGGTTTATCCGACAGTAGTTGCCCTTCTCGTAGTAATAGGGGCAGTGCTCGGCAACTTTCTTCGCATCGACTTTCGAATCTCTCACTTGAGGGTTCATTTCCATCATCACTTCTATTATATCGGAAAAACTTCCCGAATTCTTCAGCCTTAACCTGGCGTGTTATAATTAAAATTAAAAGAGGTTCATCTTGCCTGAAAATAAAGGAAGTATCGACCCTGCCGCTCTCCAAATCCTTGAGAAAGCGCAGGCTGAACATATATCCACCTGTTTTAGCCGAGTACATGAAATGCAGGCCTGCCCCATTGGCAAGAATGGAGGCTGCTGTAGAACCTGTTTCATGGGGCCGTGCCGTTTCACCAGTCAAAAAAACTCTCCGAAGGTCGGAATCTGTGGAGCAACTACAGACACCGTCGTCGCAAGAAATCTAACCCGATCCATCGCCGCAGGATGCGCCGCTCACGCCGCCCATGGTCATGATTTGGCTTTGACCCTGCTCGCCGTTGCCAGCGAAACAGCCAAAGATTTCCAAATAAAAGACAAAGTCAAACTCCATGCCCTGGCTCAACAGTTGGGTATCCAAACAGAAGGGCGCACTGAAAAAGCAATCGCTCTTAAGGTAGCCGAAGCAGCCCTTAACTGTTTTGGCCAGCAAAATGGTGAACTCGATTTCTTAAGGCGCGCGCCCGAGAAAAGACATGAGCGGTGGCGAGCCCTCAACATTACCCCCCGAGGAATCCATCAAGAAATAGTTGAAACCGTCCATCAAACCAGCATGGGTGTTAATCAGGATCCTGAACGAATTCTGACCCAGGCTCTACGGGTTTCCCTGGCAGACGGCTGGGGCGGCTCGATGCTGGCGACCGAGCTCTCAGATATATTATTCGGCACGCCTCGACCAAGACTTGCCAAAACAAATCTGGGAGTACTCAAAGAAGACAAAGTAAACGTCGTTGTCCACGGCCACAAGCCGACCCTCGCCGAAGCGATTGTGGCTGCCGTCTCCGACAGAGAGCTGCTGAAGCTGGCACAGGCAAAAGGGGCCAAAGGAATAAACCTCGTCGGCATATGCTGTACCTCCAATGAGATCCTGATGAGGCACGGCATTTCGCCTGCCGGAAATTTTCTACATCAGGAACTGGCCATTCTAACTGGCGCCGTTGACGCCATGGTCGTTGATATTCAGTGCGTGCTCCAGGCCCTCTCCCCACTGACCGACCGCTTCCACACTAAACTGATTACTACTTCCCCTCAGGCTATGATAGAGGGTGCGACGCACATAGAATTCGACGAAAAAGAAGCCTCAAAAACAGCCAAAACGATTATCAAAATGGCCGTTGAAAATTTCCCCAATCGAAAGGAAGTTTTTGTACCTCAAATAACCAGCGACCTTGTGGCCGGATTCTCCCACGAATACATAAAGTACATGCTCGGTGGAAAATATCGCGCCTCCTTTAGACCTCTAAACGACGCAATAATAACCGGGTGCGTCCAAGGTATAGCTGCCGTTGTTGGCTGTAACAACCCCCGGGTTTGTCAGGATGAAGCACACAACCACATTGTCAGAGAACTGATTCGAAGTAATATTTTAGTGGTCCAAACCGGGTGTGGCGCCCTGGCCAACGCCAAGTACGGCCTGATGACACCGGAGGCACTGAGCGAAGCCGGACCTTTCTTGCGCGAAGTCTGCAAGGCTGTCGGCATTCCCCCCGTTATCCACCTTGGCTCCTGTGTCGACAACTCAAGAATCCTGACAATTCTCACAGAGATTGTAAATGAAGGAGGACTGGGAGAAGACTTAAGCGACCTCCCCGTGGCAGCGGTTGTTCCCGAGTGGATGAGCGAAAAAGCCTTGAGCATCGGAGCATAATTTGCCGCGTCGGGTGTCTCAGTGATTTTTGGAGTGGGATCACCGGTTAGTGCCGGCACATCCGTTCCAGCCTTGATAGGAACCGGCTGGGAAGGAAAACTGGGCGGCAAGATTCAGTTTGTGGAGAGCACGAGCGAGATCGTAAAGGAAGTACAGGCTCACATCGACAAGAAGCGGCAGGCATTAGGCATTTACGGAATTGGCGGTAGAGAGGACGCCCCCAAGGAAATAGAAAAAGGGAGAAACTTGAGATGGTGGCAACAGAGGCTAAGGAGCTTGCTACAGCAGCAATAAACGGAGCGCACCAGATCGTCGGCTGTGCTGAAGACACACTCAGGGAGGCAATCGACACGATCGGACCGAATGAACAGGTGGGTTTTCCCGAGACCGACTATTATCTGCCCATTTTCTATGGATTGACCGGAATCGAAGTGACCAGGCTTTCGGATCTTGAGCTGACATTAAAGCACGCAAAAGAGCTGCTCTCCAAACCCCCTCGTGACAACCTCTGGCTCCCCTACTTAGGTAATGCTCTCGATGCCGGAGTTGCCACCCTGTTTGCTCAGGAGACGATCGAAGCCCTTAATTCTGTCGGCAACCCAAATCCTCAAAATGACCTGTGGTTAGGGCCAGCCTCAGATGAAATTGTTAAGAGTCACGGGATACGGCTTCTCGATGGAACTGCTACCGGATTCGCTGTCCTGGTTGGAGGGACAC
>JBAQMN010000092.1:0-2760 GCA_049302895.1 Actinomycetota bacterium
GTTAAGCTCATCGCACGGGAGATCAACGGCTACGCTCTGGACGACGCTAAGGATAAGGATGGGAAGGTTCTGGTTGCTAAGGGCAAAACTATTCCTGGTTTTGCCACCATCGCATCGGCTGTAGACCCGGCCACGGTGGCGTGCGGTTGCTGGATCTACTCCGGCTACTTTGCCGAGGTGGACGACGGCACTGGAAAGAAGATGCCGGCTACTATGAGGCGCAATTCGGCTGATCCCAGTGGTATCGGGTCTATGCTCAACTGGGCCTTTGTCTGGCCGGCTAACCGACGGGTGCTTTATAACAGAGCATCGTGCAAGCCCGACGGCACTCCCTGGAATCCCAAAAAGGCTCTCATCTGGTGGGATCCCGCCCAGAAGAAGTGGGTCGGAAACGATGTCCCTGACTTTGCAGCGACCAAAGCTCCCGACGCTAAACCTGTAGCCGGCGGGACTGGTTTGGATGCTCTCTCTGGTCTGGATCCATTCATCATGAGAGCGGATGGAAAAGGTTGGGCCTACGCTCCGAGTGGGTTGAACGAGGGCCCTCTCCCGGAGCACTATGAGCCGCTGGAAAGCCCGACCAAGAATCTCATGTCCTCGGTGAATCTTAACCCTGTAGTTAAGGTGTGGGACTCCGATATGGACAAGGTGGGTAAGCCAGAGGACTTTCCTATCGTGGCTACCACCTATCGGCTGGCCGAACACTGGCAGGCCGGTGCGATGTCGCGAACCCTGCCCTGGCTGGCGGAGGTCCAACCAGGTATGTTTGTCGAGATCAGTAAGGAATTGGCAGCCGAGAAGGGCATCAAGAACGGAGATCAAATAGAGGTTTCTTCGGCTCGCGGGACAATAAGAGCGGCAGCCATTGTGACCATGCGGCTTAAGCCTTTCAAGATCGATGGAAAAACCGTTCACCAGCTTGGGATGCCCTGGCACTACGGCTGGATGCAGTTGGCTACCGGTGACAGCGCTAATTATCTCACGCCTCATGTTGGTGATGGCAACACCATGATGCCGGAATACAAGGCTTTTCTCGTAAACATCAAAAAGGTGGTGAGGTAGGATGGCCGTTAATGTGGATGCCTTAGAGTCGACAATCAACAACACCATTCCAAGCACGCGCAAGGGAGTAAAAAAGGCGATGCTGGTCGATGTCTCTGTGTGCACGGGCTGTCGGGGTTGCCATGTGGCCTGTAAGCAGTGGAATGATCTCCCAGGCGAGAAGACCAAGCAGACCGGAAGCTATGAAAATCCGCCGGACAGATCTGTAACTACCTGGACTGTTGTCAAGTTCAGTGAATTCGAGGACGACGGGCGGGTTCGCTGGATTACTCGCCAGGAGAAATGTCAGCATTGCACGGATGCCGCGTGCGTCAGAGCATGCCCGACCGCTGCTCTTTACCACGATCCTCTGGGGTTTGTCGCTGTCGATAGGGATAAGTGCATTGGTTGCCGATTCTGCGTCATTTACTGCCCCTTTGATATTCCCCGGGTGGAAGACAATAACGTAGGTAAATGCACCATGTGCCAGGACCGAGTTCCAGCGGGCCTCACGCCGGCGTGCGCCAAGACCTGCCCACCGAACGCCCTGACGTGGGGAGATCGTGAGGACATCATCGCCAAGGGGAAGGCTCGAGTCGAAGCACTCAAGAAACGAGGATTTCCCAAGGCCATGCTCTACGGCGATAACATTCTTGGAGGATTGGGTGTAATGTATGTCTTAACCCATGACGACCCAACCCTCTTTTATCTGCCGAAGGAGCCGAAAATCCCGGCGACGATGGGCTTCTGGAAAAACATCATGCAGCCGGTGGGCGGCGTTTTGTTCGGCGCGACCGCTGCTGGGTTGATTATCAACTACATTGTGGCCAGGGCAACGAAGTCCGAAGTAGTTAAATCTGAGGAAAAGGAGGAATAAAATGAGGGCTCGGCAAGAAATTCCCATCTATAACTTCCAGCAGAGAACGGTGCACTGGATACACACGGTGGCTTTCATCCTGCTTCTTGCGACAGGGCTTCTGGTATTTGTTCCTTCTCTCTCCTTTCTCATGGGAGGCAGCGCCATCTCTCGCTATATCCACCGGATCTTTGCTGTGGTCTACATGATCGTACCATTCCTTTTCCTCTTTACCGACTCGGAGGGAGTAAGAAGCTCGTTACGAACCATTTTTACCTGGTCTGGGGATGATTGGCAGTGGCTTAAGGCCATGCCATCCTTTTACTTCCTGGGCAGGGGAGAGGAGAAGATGCCTCCGCAGGAAAAATTCAACACGGGACAGAAAGCCTGGTACCTTCTGGTTTTCCTGGCAAGTTTCCTGATAATCGTGAGCGGCCTAGTGATGTGGATCGGCCGGGAGCTGGTCGGAGTGGGTGTTTATCAGACAATGCTTACCATCCATGATTTAAGCATGATTCCCCTGGTCATAATGTTCTTTGTCCATGTCTATGTTGGTGTTTTCCATCCTGTTATGGCGTCAGGTACGCTGTTCAGGAACCCCATGATTAGTGGCATGACCGATGCGGAGTATGCCAGAAAGCATCACACCAAGTGGTACCAGCGGGTCACCAAAGAGAAGTAAAAAGAGCGGAGGAAAGAAGTTGCATAAGAAAACTGGTGAGGCCCTTCGTATAAACTCAGGGCGGCGAATACTCGCCGCCTTTGAAGAGGCAAAGAAAAGTTATCCCCATTTGGCTTCTTTGCTCGATCTTGAACGAGACATTTTAATAGCACTGTCTGAGTTAAAGGAAAAGCTTGCTCCT
>JBAQMN010000093.1:0-2704 GCA_049302895.1 Actinomycetota bacterium
GCCAGTCTGTTCTTGGCATTTATTTAATTCCTGTGCTTGCGTTTCTGGGAGCAACTGCAACGGTGACGCTCGTTTATCAAATTGCTCGCGTTGGTGGCGAGATCCACATTTCGTCAATGCTTCTGGCCGGTCTGGCTGTGAGTGCCGTTTTGTCTGCTATTATGTCCTTGCTTATGATTTCTTCCGGACAGGACCTACACTCGATAGTTTTCTGGCTTATCGGAGGATTCTCCGCCGCGAGCTGGGATCAGATAAAGATAGCGCTACCACTGATGATCGTCGCCCTACCTTTCCCGTTTCTATACGCTCGCGAGCTTAATGTTCTCTTGTTGGGGGAAGAGCGAGCTCAACAGTTAGGGGTCGAGACGGAGGCGGTGAAAAAGATTCTTTTGGTCTCGGCGTCGATGGTGACGGCCGCCGCCGTCTCCGTTAGCGGTCTGATTGCCTTTGTCGGACTTATGACGCCCCATATTACCCGGCTGATTGTTGGTCCTGAACATCGGCTCCTCTTGCCCACCGCTCTTCTCTCGGGCGCTCTCTTATTACTCCTGGCTGACACGTTGGCGCGGTATGTCGCCATGCCGGGAGAGCTTCCGGTTGGCATAATCACCGCCATTCTTGGCGGACCATTTTTTCTCTATCTTTTAAAAAAGAAGGGACGGGTTTTCTAAAGTGGACCATTGGTATCTGGAGATTAACGAGGTTGACTGTTACTACAGTGAGCGAAAGGTCCTGGAGCAGATTAGCTTACGTCTTCGAAAGGGCGATTTTGTCGGCTTGATTGGTCCTAATGGGAGTGGAAAAACGAGTCTACTTCACGCTATTGGCCGAACCCTTAAACCCCGTGGCGGGAGTGTCTTTGTTGCCGGTCAAGACGTTTACCAGGTAGGCCGGCGAAAGGTTGCTCAAAAGGTTGCCACCGTTCCCCAGGAATCCCCGATCACCTTCGCTTTCACTGTCTCTGAAATTGTCATGATGGGGCGAACCCCTCACCTTAAGAGATTTCAGGTGGAGGATTCTCAGGATGTAGAAATTGCCAAGAGAGCAATGAGGGATGCTAAGGTTGAGCATTTGGCTCCCCGATTGATTACCGAACTTAGCGGTGGGGAGAAACAGAAGGTAATAATTGCCCAGGCGCTGGCTCAGCAGCCTGAGCTTCTTCTCTTGGACGAACCCACGACCCATCTGGACATTCACCATCAGATGGAGATCCTCGATCTGATTAGGAGTTTGAGCGGGAAAGGTCTGGCTGTGATGGCGGTCTTTCACGATCTAAATCTGGCCGCCCAGTACTGCGACGATCTTGTGCTTTTGTCTGATGGAAGAATTATGGTGCTCGGAACCCCGGAGGAGGTTCTGACCGGTGAGAATATCAAAGGGGCCTTTGGAGTGGATGTTTTGGTGAATTCGCATCCTGTAACGGGCAATTTGTTTGTCAGCCCAATGTCTGCACGAAAGACTTCCCCCGTCTTCTAAAGAGAGGGATACCCCTTCCTAACTCCTCCCCCTTGAGGGGGAGGATAGAGGTGGGGGTGGTCAAGGTGTTTGAGGAGTCAAAATGCCTAAAAATCTGATTCTGATTCTCGGTGGAGCTCGGAGCGGGAAGAGTTCTTATGCGGCTGAGATAGCCAAGAGCCTCGGCAATTCGGTGGCCTACGTCGCTACTGGGAACTCTTCTGATCCTGAGATGCGAAGACGGATTGAGGAACACAGAAGGCACCGCTCTAAAGAGTGGAGGACTGTTGAAGCAGGAAAGGATGCAATTCCCAAGCTCAGAGAGGTTGATAAGAGAGAGGGTTTAATCATTTTTGATTGTTTGACTATATATATTTCAAATCTTTTGGAAGGAGAGAAGTTCTTTGAAGAGATTATTGAAGCTCAACTTGAGGTTGAGATCGAGCAAGAAATAGATGAGCTGGTGGAAACGTTCAAAAAGCTCAAGTCTCAGGTGATTGTTGTCTCCAATGAGGTCGGATCAGGAATTGTCCCGCCGTTTCCGGCGGGCCGTTTGTTCCGCGACTTGGCAGGACGGGCGAATCAGGCAGTGGCTGAGGCGGCAGACGAGGTCTATTTTATGATGGCTGGCATACCGGTGAAAATAAAGTCGACCTAAAGTCGACCTGCCTATGGCAGGCGGACCTTTAGGTCCGCAAGATCTACGTTTGGAAGGGAGAGAAATGAATCGGATAAGCGAGGTCATAAGTAAGATTGAGCCGTTGGATGCTGAGGCAATGCGTCGAGCTCGGGAGAGGCAAGATCAGCTAACTAAACCCCAGGGAAGTCTTGGGGTTTTAGAGGAGCTGTCAATCAAAATAGCCGGGATTACTGGCAAGGCTGTTCCAGAAGTCGGAGACAAAGCAATTATCGTTATGGCGGCCGACCACGGAGTGGTTGAGGAAGGAGTAAGCGCTTATCCTCGAGAGGTAACCCCCCAAATGGTTTTGAACTTTGCCCATGGAGGTGCGGGTATCAATGTTTTAGCTCGACACGTTGGTGCAAGAGTCATAGTAGTTGATGTGGGCGTAGCACAAAAAATCGAATACCAAGAGCGTGCCCCGAGCGAAGTCGAGGGGTTCTCGACAAGCTCGAACAATAATGTCATTCTGAGCGGAGCGAAGAATCTCACCACTTCACGCAGGACAGACTTCGCGAGTCGAGAAGCCCAGGGGAGTTCTCGACAAGCCTGTCTCGAACGGGGTCGAGA
>JBAQMN010000094.1:0-1912 GCA_049302895.1 Actinomycetota bacterium
ACCTGGATCTTCGTGATTTTGGCCGGAAAGTGGTTTCGGGCACTGGCACGAATCTGTGAACCCGTGACACCTTCTGTATCGGCTGGCCTTCCAGTCGGGCGGACAGAGGCCCCGCCTTCGTAGGGGCGGGCGTCCGCCCCTACGGATTTCTCGATAACCACTTCTTCGGGTCTCAGGCAGACGGTCACTTTCTCCCCCACATCAAAATCCGTAACCGCCTCGATAATTTTTCCTTCTTTCTCACCAACCTCAATCGAGGCTAACCCTTCCTCCTGACCAACAACTGTTCCAGGAAGCATGGTCTCAGTACCTACAAAACTGGCCACGCTCCAGGAGTTTGGTCGGTAGAAAACTTCTTCAGGCGTTCCGACCTGCAGAAGTCTCCCCTGATCCAGAATGCCGATCCGGTCGGCCATCACGAAGGCCTCTGATTGGTCATGAGTCACATACACCGTGGTAACACCTAACTTCTTTAGAATAGAAAGAAGTTCTTGAGACAAAGAGTCTTTCGTCGGGGGATCCAGAGAAGCCAGTGGTTCGTCCAGCAAAAGAAGTTCGGGCTTAATTACCAGAGCACGGGCTAAAGCCACCCGCTGAGCCTCGCCTCCGGAGAGTTGACGAACATGGCGCCCGGCAAGCCTATCAATGGCGAAAAGCCTCAGAGTCCGCCCGACCTCCTCTCTTATCTCTCCTTTAGAGAATCCTCTCACTCTGAGCCCGTAGGCCACATTATTAAACACAGATGTGTTAAAGAGAAGGGGTTCCTGGAAAGCCATGGCCATCTTGCGTCTGAGAGCAAGTCGGTCACGGAGACTGGCCACAGCCTTTCCTCGCCATTTAATCACACCCTCGACCGGCCTCTCAAGAAAGTTGAGAACCCGCAGAAAGGTGCTTTTCCCGGCACCCGTTGGACCGAGAAGAGCAAAAATCTCACCCTCATCAACCCTGAGTGCGGAGATGTTCAGCACGTTCTTCTCGTTATATGAGTGAACCAGGTTTTCCGTTTCCAAGAGCGGCGTCTTCATCTTAAGCCCCTCCTCTGCTGAACCGTGGTGAATGCCCAGTTGATAAAGAAAGTTAGTGTTAGCAGAATGATGCTCAGAGCTATGGCCATACTAATGTTTCCCTGCCTGGTTTCGAGAACGATAGCCGTCGTCAGAACTCTGGTATACCCTTTAATGTTTCCTCCGACCATCAGCACCGCACCGATCTCTGAGATAATAGCTCCGAACCCGGCGGCTATGGCAGCCAGCATTGACAAGCGAGCCTCCCTGACCAGAGTCCAGAACAGTTGCCACCAGTTGGCTCCCAGAGAAAGAATCTGCAACACGAGTTTTGGATCAAGGGCCTGAATAGCCGCTATCGTGACTCCGGTCACCAAAGGCGTTGCTATGATCACCTCGGCTATGACCATCGCCGATGGCGTATAGAGAATCTCCAGAGCTCCGAAGGGACCGTAGCGGGACAGAAGCAAAAAAACGAACAGCCCCACCACCACGGGAGGTAGCCCCATACCCGTATTAACCAGCGTAATAAACAGCTTGCGACCGCGGAATTGCGCCAGCCCAACGAGGGTCCCGATGGGCATGCCGATAACCATCGCGATCAAGGCAGCGGTTCCCGTTACCTTTAGCGAGGTAGCAAGGATATTAAGAATTTCGGGCTCCAGCCTCACGATCAGGCCAATCGCCTCCTTAAATCCCTGCCAGATTACTTCCAAAATAGTCTCCCCATGTTTACCCGGTCCGTAGGCGCGATTTCAATCGCGCAACGGTGTGCGAATAAATTCGCACCTACGGGTTTTATTTCTGCGGCACCGCCAAAGGCACGAACATTGCCTGGCCATACCTGTCCTTTCCAAACTCTCCGATCATCTTCTGGACATCAGGAGAGGTAATCCAGCCTATGAACA
>JBAQMN010000095.1:0-3213 GCA_049302895.1 Actinomycetota bacterium
CGCCAAAGTTCGGCGGGTCAGACCAGCTTTTAAAAACCATCAAAAGCTTAGACCTACCTAATCTTCTGGACCTCGGTCACCGGCAGAAGCTCGCGACAGACATTCAATCCGAGAGGCTGATGAACCTCCATAACCTTATCAATACTTGAAGTCTCCCACTCAAAGAAGGCTTCGCCCTTTTCGGTGTTGTAGAAAACATCGACAAGCTTCGGATCAGTCCTGCTTGCGCTCCTCCGCATAACCTCTCTAATCTGTTCATCGCTCAGGCCTTTGATGTCATGGATACAAAGCGCCTTAGCCATTATTTCCGCCTCCTTCCCTCTACTTAAGTCTTTCTCTTTCTAATTAAATTATACTACCCCCTGGGGTATTTTTGAACCAATTTTTTGAAGAATTTTCGAAAAAATGGGTTAGAGCTTCTTAGACGACGAAGATATCTTTTTCGTGGACGACAAGCACAGGCCGTTTGGCCTGGCGAATTATGTTCTCCGAAACGCTTCCCAAAAGCATCTCGCGGACAAAGCCTTTGCCGTGGGAACCAAGAACGATCAGGGAGACATCTTCCTCTTCGCTGAGCCGAAGGATTTTCACCAGAGGAGCCCCCAAAGGGACGTGAACTTTTGCCTTCATCCCCCGCTCCTCAAGCTCCTTTTTGACAACCTCCAACCGGATTTCGCTTTCCCGCCTGGCTTCCTTGGCCCGGTAAGGAAACAGATATCTATCATCCACTACGTGTGTTATAACAACCTCTTTTGTTCCGGCTCCTTTGAGGGCCCTTACAAACTCCAAAGCCCGTTCAGACGAGAATGAAAAATCCGTCGGAAAAAGAATTTTCTCAAAGAGCTGGGTGGAAAAACTCTCCAGGTGCCGCCCTTTAAGATCATCCAGAATTTTGTACCTAACCAACAAAACGGGAACCCTGGCCTCCCTGGCAATCCTCTCCGAAACGCTCCCGATTAGCACCTCTTCCAGCAAACCTTTTCCATGGGAACCAACTACAATAATTGAAACCTTTTCCGCCTCGGACAGTGATAACAGTTGTGGAGCCGGGGCACCCATCTCAATGCGGCTTCTAACTTTAAACCCTTGATCCTTCAGAACCCGCTCGTGCTTCTCAATTTCCAGTTTTGCTTTGTCCTTGATGCCCAGCGTCACCGGGTATTCTTCAAGGGCTGGAATGACATTAGCCAAAACGACCTCTTTGGCCCCGACATCTTTTAATCCAACGACATACTCGAGTGTCTTGAGAGAATAATCAGAGAAATCCGTGGGAAACAGAATCTTTCGGAACATCTGCACTCCTCTGTCTGCGCTCATTATTTACTTCACCTTAGAATTTGACATTGATTAGTGTTATGGAGCGAGCGAGCTCAATAAAAGGTTCGAAAAACAAACCTAAAACCATAACCACGAGCAGAGCCACAACCATGACGGCACCAATAGCCCAGGTAGGCCTGACAGGAGTTTCAGAACGAGGAGGCTCCATGTACATTTGCCGCACCACTCCAAAATAGTAGTAAAGCGAGATTACGCTGTTCAACACGCCGATTATAGCTAGCCATATAAAGCCTCTTTCCACCGCTGCAGAGAAGACCAGGAACTTTGCTATAAAGCCCGCCGTGGTGGGGAAGCCCACCATGGACAGGAGAAAGATCGTCATCGCGCCAGCCATCAAGGGAGCGCGTCTACTCAAGCCCGCATAATCCTCGATCAGGTGCTCAGGACTAACCCGAGCTACAGCAATCACAACCGCAAAAGCGCCAAGATTCATGGCCGCATAGGCAATCAAATAGATAATCAGGGCTGATAGGGCGTGCTCGTTTGTAACAGCCAGCGCAATCAGAGCATAACCTACGTGAGCGATGCCGGAGAAAGCAAGCATTCGTTTGATGTTTCTCTGAGGTATAGCCAGAATGTTTCCGGTGAACATAGTCAGAGTGGCCGCGATGCCGAACAGTCCGATCCACTGCGGTGTAAACTCCGGAAAGGCGGTGAATACGAGACGGGTCAAGGCAGCGAACCCCGCTACCTTAGGGACAGCAGCGATAAACGCGGTGACAGGTGTGGGGGCTCCCTCGTAGGTGTCTGGTGCCCAGAAATGGAAGGGAACAGCGGCGATCTTAAAAGTGAAACCGGCTACTATAAAGGTCATACCCATAAAGAGTACCGGGTCGTTCAGATTGATGTGGGTCAATCTCTCAGCTATCTCCGCCAGGTGCAGGGTTCCGGTTAAGCCGTAGATTAAGGACATCCCGTATAGAGTAGCCGCCGCTGTCAGTATCCCCAGCAAGAAATATTTCAAGGCGGCTTCGTTGGATTTCACGTCAAACCTCTGAAAACCGACCAGGATGTAAATGGGGATGCTTGCCAGTTGAATCCCCAGAAAGATGGCAATAAGGTTGATCGAGGATGCCATAATCATCATGCCGAGGATGGAAAAAAGAACCAGAGAGTAATACTCTCCCTGCTTTGAACGGGGAAAGTTTAAGAAATCTATGGACAAAAAGATGGCCATACTGCCGGCAATAAGAATGATTACCTTAAGCACGATCCCAAAGGAGTCAACGACGAACATATTCCCCAGGAGAGAAGCCTTGACACCGATTAAGGGAGCTGAGGCCAGCGCTGCTAGCCAGAGACTGGCTATAGCAACATAAGCCAGATACCTCTTTTTTTCTTCCTCGAGAAAAAGTTCAACGGTGATGATGAGAAGCGTAGCACTTAGAACAATGACTTCGGGTAGTATGTAGAGAACATTAGGAACCAAATATTTCTCAACCTCTCATCTAAGATACCAGGCAATTCCAAGAGCAATTAAGAGAGCAACCAATTCTGCGATGAAAATAAAGACAGCATAGTTAAGTATTTTGCCGGTGTGGACAACCCTTAGTCTCCTGCTGACCCACTGAACTGTCTTGCCAACACCGTTAACAAAACCGTCTATAACTCTGTGGTCTATGATGTTGCTTCCCGCACTTGTTGTCACCGTAGCCCCGCCCAGCGCGTTGACCATGCCGTCAATGGCATGCTTATCGAAGACGGATGTTTCGGTGCCGACCTTAACGGTAGCCCCGCCCAGCGCGTTGACCATGCCGTCAATGGCCCGCTGGTCGAATACGGCTGTTCCGGCACCGACCACCAGAGCTGAGCCGCCCAGCGCATTGACCGCACCGTCGATGGCACGCTTATCGAATATGGCAGCCCAGAGGCTTG
>JBAQMN010000096.1:0-5997 GCA_049302895.1 Actinomycetota bacterium
TTTACCCTCCTACGCAGAAAGCCACGCACGTTAGTGCGTGGATGAATGCGAGAAGGGTAACCCTCCGTAGCCTTGGCGAAGGAGGGTATGCTTCGGAGGGTTCCGCCCGACGAAGCATGTGGAGGTGCCACGGACGTAAGTCCGTGGGGCTCCACCTATCTTACCCTTTCCAGCGTTTGTAAAGATCGTGCTTGATAGCAAGTAGATCAAGTATCTTTCCGGTCATGAAATTTACCAGATCCTCGATAGTCTGAGGTTTATGGTAGAAAGCGGGCATGAGCGGAACGATGTGAGTTCCTGCTCGCCTAAGTTTGAGCATGTTTCTGAGATGAATCTCATTTAAGGGCGTTTCGCGGGGAGATAGAATAAGGGGGCGCCCTTCCTTTAGGGTAACATCAGCTGCTCGATGAATCGCATTGAGAGTGATTCCGTTGGCGATGGCTCCTAAAGTTGACATGCTGCAGGGAATTATAATCATACCGGCTGTCTTGAAGGAGCCACTGGCGAGGGAGACGCTTAAATCTTGATAGTTGATATATTTCAAGCGCCGGTCGTCGGGGGATAGTCCAAACCAGTTTCGAAAGCTTACTTCCTTTTCTCCCGAGGGTTTGAAATCAAGTTCATGGGCAATTACAAGCTCGGCAGCCTCGGAAACTAACAATATCACCTGCTGGTTCAAAGAGAGAAGAACCTCAACCATACGTCTTCCGTAGATGGCTCCGCTCGCTCCGGTAACGGCCACAACAAATGTTCCTGCCGCCATCGTTTCTCCTTTAGGGCTTTTAAGTTCCCTCATCTTCTATAAATCGTCGAACAATACCAAAACCTGTGTCTCTCTGGGCGGGGATTTTTCCTACCTTTCTGATCAATCGAAGCATTTCATTTACAGACATCTTGTGGGAAACCCCAGCCGCTTTAAGCACATTTTCCTCGATCATAATACTGCCTAGATCATTGGCACCAAAGTGTAGGCTAATCTGGCCAATCTCCTTCCCTTGGGAGACCCAGGAGCCCTGAACATTGTCGAAATTGTCCAGGAATAAACGGGAAACCGAGAGCATCTGCAGATAGTCCATTGACGAGATGGTTCTTCCACCTAATTTGGTGTGCCCCGGGTGATAGGTCCAGGGAATAAAGGAAACAAAACCAGCCGTTCTATCCTGAAGATTTCTTATTTTGGCTAAATGGCTTACCCGATCCTCGATTGTTTCAATGCTTCCCATCATCATGGTGGCGGTGGTGATCATACCCAGCTTTTGAGCCTCTTCCATTATTTCCAGCCAGGTGGAGGAGGTGATCTTGTTAGGGCTGACGACACGGCGAACGTGATCAACAAGAATCTCAGCCCCGCCTCCCGGAAGGGAATCAAGTCCTGCTTTGCGTAACTCTTTCAAGGTTTCTGGGATTGAGAGGGATGATATCTGGGAGATGTGGTAAATCTCCGGTGGCGAGAAACTGTGGATTTGAATATCAAATCTTTCCTTAATTGAGTAAAGTAAATCTAGATAATAGTCCAGAGCGAGATCAGGATGCAATCCTCCCTGCAGCATTATCTGAGTTCCATTGAACTTCATCGTTTCTTCCACCTTGGCTAGGATCTCCTCTCTGGAAAGGGTGTAGGCATCGGGTTCGTCCTTTCTACGGTAAAATGCGCAGAACTTACACTGGCTTATACAGACGTTGGTGTAATTTATGTTTCGGTCGATGACAAAGGTAACCTGATTATCCGGGTGCTTTCTCTGGCAGATTTCCCCGGCCGCCTGGCCCAATGCCAAGATATCTCCCTCTTTAAGAAGAAAAATAGCCTCTTCCTCCGAAAGACGGTTTCCTTCAAGCACACCTTTTAAAATAGATTGTGCCTTTGAATCGCTTTTAATCATTTTTCACCCCACCGTTAATCTCAAGAAATTCAAGGCAGGGGACTTTTTCTAAATAGCCCAGTTCCCGGGCGAAACGGCAAAATTCCATGAGACCTTCTCGGTACTCGGCTCCGAATTCAAAATTAAGGGTTTGAAAGTACTCCTCCAAAAAGTGAGAACTAAAAGGTTCCCACTTAGCAGCCAACTTTGCAATCTCTGCCAGGTGTATCTTGCTGTATTCCAGAGATTTCTTAATCGAGTGGTAGACCTCTTGCGCCAGAGACGCTTTTTGGGAAGCGAAATCTCGTCGAGCTGCCCATACTGCATAGACCATCCTTTTGTTTGTTAACTTGTGCCATTCGATTCCTAAATCATAAGTGAGAAGGCCGCGGGGATTAACCAGTCCCCTAAGGGCATCGTCTCCAATAAGCAGAGCCGCATCAGCTTCCAGAAGCATCATTCCTAAATCTGGCGGAGAAACGAAATATTCCGGTTTAATCCCATAGCCCTTTTCAAGGATGATTTTGAGAAGAAGCTGAGAGGTGGCAGAGGTATTGGTTAAAGCAATAGGGCGACCGTTCAGTTTTTCCAGACTGAATTTGCTAAAAAGCAAAATGCTTTTTACCTCCCCATCAGAGGAAACTGTGAAATCAGGTAGAAGCAGAAGCTTGTCTGGAAAGCGAGCGTATTCCAGGGAAGAAATAGGTCCTACGTCCAGACTCCCGTCTAACAGAAGGCGGTTGAGCTCCGTTGGGGTTCCTTTGATCAGCTCGATGTCCAGTAGGACATCATTTCTTACTAGCCCATAATAAAGGGGAAGGCAATTTAAAAACTGAATGTGCCCGACCCTTGGTCTCATACCCTCATCTCCTGACTATCATAGATTTTAAGGATGTTATAGAGGGTGTCTCTTTGAACTGGTCGTAGGCCAGCCTCTCTAATCAACTGGAGCAGGTCTTCTTTTTCGATGGCCTCCCCTGTTTCAGCTCCTGCCGCATGGGTTATTTTTTCTTCTACGACGGTCCCGTCTAGATCATCTACACCAAAGTGAAGGGATAATTGAGCTGTCTTGAGTCCTAACATAATCCAGAAGGCTTTTATATGATCAAAGTTATCCAGCATCAGACGGGAAATAGTTATAATCTTGAGATTCTCAAAGGCGGTTGGTCGCCGATAGTGATTTAGCTGGGTATTCATGGGATGAAAAGGTAGGGGAATGAATGACTGGAAATCGCTGGTTTCATCCTGGAGAGCCCGAAGGCGAAGAAGATGATCAATGGTTTCCTCAGCCGTTTCAATGTGACCGTAAAGCATGGTCGCATTCGATTTCAGCCCCAGTTTGTGGGCGGTTCTCATTACATTCAGCCATTCATCAGCACTGGCCTTCTTGGGACAAACTCTCTCCCGCACCCGGAAGGAAAAGATCTCAGCGCCACCCCCGGGAAGAGAACCAAGCCCGGCCTGTTTGAGTTTTAGAAGTATTTCTTCTATGCTCAAGCCGGTGATTTTAGAAAAGTAATCAATCTCCACGGCGGTGAAGGCTTGAAGGTGAACGTGGGGCAAAGCTCTTTTTAGTTCACTAACTACCTCCAGGTAATAGGAGAAGGGGAGATCTGGATGGAGAGCGCTGACGATGTGAAGTTCTGTTATGCCCAGAGGCTTGGCTGATAAGGCTGCTTCAAGAACGTCGTCTATGCTCATGGTGTAGGCACCCGGCTCATCCTTATCACGGCTAAAAGCACAGAATTTGCAGCGGGAGACACAGACATTGGTCAGGTTGATGTGGCGGTTAACGTTGAAGAAAGCATAATTACTGCTTTTGTTGTTTTTTATCCACCTTGCCAGCTCGCCAAGGAAAAGGAGATTATTTTCTTTGAAGAGGAGGAGGCCATCCTCTTTAGTTAGTCGGTCTCTGCTATAGACCTTTTCAGCAATCTCACCCAGTGCGTTCATCTTAAGAAATCACCTTTTTGAGAAGCAGATCCACAAAGGTAAAGGCAAATAGAGTAACGGAGATGATTCCATTCATATTGAAGAAGGCCAGATCCAATTTAGAAAGATCATCAGACCTGACTAGATAATTTTCGTAGGCGAGAAGGCCAGCGACGAGGGCAAGTCCTGCATAATAGATAATACCAAGATGGGAAAGATAGCCAATGTAGATAAAGAGGGCGATGGAAAAGAGATGAAGAATTTTTGTGATGGAGAGGGCTGTCTTTATACGGAAGCGGGCCGGAATGGAAGAAAGCTTCTGGCTACGGTCAATTTCCACGTCCTGACAGGCATAAATGATGTCGAAACCGGCCACCCATAAGGTCACAGCCAGTCCGATAAGAATTGGAACGAGAGCCAAGGAATTGGTGACGGCAATCCAGGCACCGATAGGAGCCAGCCCGAGACAGGCTCCCAGAAGAAAATGGCTTGTCCAGGTGAATCTTTTAGTGTACGGATAAACAACGAAAGGAATCACCACCAGAGGCCACAGGAGACGCGTCAAAGGAGCAAGCTGGTAAGCAGCGAAAACAAGAATTCCCAGGGCGAGAAGGGAAAAAAGGATAACGTCCTTCTCTGAAAGGAGTTTTTGCGGGAGAGCCCGATTTTTCGTGCGAGGATTACTGGCGTCGATTTCCTTATCGATAAGGCGGTTTAGAGACATAGCCAGGGTTCTGGCTCCGACCATAGCCACGGTGATCCAAAACAAAGCGGCCCAGTCTGGAAGTTTAAGGCGAGCCAGGATGGCTGCCATATAGGCAAAAGGAAGGGCGAAGATGCTATGCTCGAACTTGATCATTTCCAGATAGATTCTTAATTTACCCATGTCATTTTGAGCCGTTCGACGGAGTTTATCCCGAGCAGTGTCGAGGGACTCAGGATAAACTCCGCGAAGAATCTCACCATTCGTACTCAGACCAGCGACGGTCAACTAACTCCTTTACCTCCTCGCTCATCTCGATATCGTCTGGCCACTCCCGTTCGTAGCCTTCTTCCTTCCACTTCTTGGTTGCGTCAAGACCCATCTTGAATCCGTAATATGGGGTGCTGGAGGAATGATCCAGAACATCTAAGGGACCTTCGGTTATTAGAGAATCTCTTTTCGGATCCACGTTATTGAAGACCTTCCAGAGAACTTCCGAAGTGTTTTGAACATCAACTCTCGAATCAACAACGATAATAAATTTGGTTAGCATCATCTGGGGCAAGCTCCAGATGGCATTCATAACTTTAAAGGCGTGCTTGGGATAGGATTTTTTGATGGAAACGAAAGCACAGTTATGAAAGACCCCTTCTAATGGGAGGTTTATATCGACTAGCTCGGGCAGGAGCGTTTTCATGACGGGAAGGAAAAGTCTCTCTGTTGCTTTTCCGAGGTAGCAATCTTCCATGGGAGGTTTTCCAACCACAGTCGCCGGATAGACGGGATTTTTTCTCATGGTAATAGCTTTTATATGAAAGACAGGATACTGATCAGGTAAAGAATAGTAGCCGGTGTGGTCACCAAAGGGTCCTTCTATTCGCGTCTCACTGTGGTTAATATATCCTTCCAGAACTATCTCGGCCTGAGCGGGAACGAAGAGGTCAACGGTTTTTGCTTTCGCTACCTCAACCGGCTTTCCTCTTAACAATCCCGCAAAGTGGATTTCGTCAACATCTCGGGGCAGCGGCGCGGTGGCTGAATATATGGTAGCCGGATCTCCTCCTAAAGCGACGGCAGCTTCAAAGGGTTTTTCGGGATCGCTTTCCCGGAAGTTTTGCGCTCCGTCGTGGTGGATGTGCCAGTGCATCCCTGTTGTGTTTTTGTCGTAGACTTGAAGTCTGTACATTCCCATATTCTGCTGGCCTGATTCTTGATTTTTGGTTATGACCAGCGGTAGCGTAATAAATCGCCCACCGTCCTTGGGCCAGCATTTGAGGACTGGTAGTTCATTGAGATCTACCGATTCGCCTGTTTTTACGACTTCCTGGCAAGGCGCATTAGTTACAATTTTCGGTTTGAGGGAGGAAAGCTCTCTTAGTTTAAGAAGTGCCTTGATCTTCTCACTTATGGAAGCGGGCATCTCTTTGGGAAGTTTTTCAGGCAGAATCTTTTCCAGTTGCGAAAAGGAGTTTTGGCCGAGGGCCCAGGCCATGCGCTCAAAGC
>JBAQMN010000097.1:0-1770 GCA_049302895.1 Actinomycetota bacterium
TAGCCGGTGTTTCCCATGGACGAAGCGATTAGGAAGCTCCCGAAGGTCTTTGGAGCATAGTTTGACAGGCGTCCCACCAGGTAAGCCACACCCAAACAAAGAGCCATTACCAATATGGCCAGAAAAGGAATCTTAACCAGGCTTAGGGAGAGTTGTGACTGCCTGACGGCTAGAAAAATCAGAGCTGGTAGTGCCAGGTAGATGATGATTTTGTTTAGTAAATTGACGTCTCGCTCGTCAAGGAAACCGATTCTCCGGGTGAACCAGCCCAGAAAGATAATGAGGATCATGGAGGGGATGGACTGGAGTAGCGCTTGCATTGTGCTCCCTGGGTTACGCCTTTTCCATTAAGGCCTTCAGGCTGCTCGTATAGGGCGGGTAGGCGATTCCTTTCTCTGTTACAATCGCCGTGATCAGCCCGGCCGGAGTAACGTCGAAGGAGGGGTTGGCCACTTCAAAGCCTTCTGGGGCGATCCGGCAATCCATAATCCGCGTTACCTCCTCGTCAGGGCGATCCTCGATTATAATCTCCTGCCCGGACTTCAGGTTGATATCTATGGTCGAGACGGGCGAGACCACATAGAAAGGGATATTGTTCTCCCTGGCAAGAACAGCCAAACTATACGTGCCAATCTTATTAGCCGTATCCCCGTTGGAGGTAACACAATCCGCCCCGACGAAGACTTTATCGATTTTACCTTGAGACATAAAATAGCCAGCCGCTCCATCCACGATCAAAACAGCCGGGATGCCCAGTTTTTTGAGCTCCCAGGCGGTCAGGCGAGCCCCTTGAAGAAGAGGACGGGTTTCACAAGCATAAACTCGGATCTTCGTGCCCCGATCCCAGGCCGCCCGGACAACCCCTAAAGCCGTGCCATACTCGGAAGCCGCTAAAGCTCCGGTGTTGCAGTGGGTGAGGATGTTATCCCCATCAGAGATCAGCTCCTGGCCTATGGCTCCCATTCGTTCATTGGTTTCCCGATCCTCTTCGGCAATTCTGATTGCTTCCTCAATAACAATATTTCTAAGTTTATCCACGTCGGCGCCCACGTTTTCGTCTGCTCTCTTAACCACCCGATCCAGAGCCCAGAAAAGATTGGCTGCCGTCGGTCTTGTTTCGGCCAAAACCGACCTCGCCTTCTTGACATCTTCCAACACTTCAGACGATGATCCAGCCCCTGAACTGTAGGCCGCCAAGGCCAGACCAAAGGCCGCAGCTACCCCAATGGCCGGAGCTCCTCTGATTTTCATAGTCTTGATGGCTTCGGCGATGCACTGGTAATCGGCACAGTCAACAAAGACTTCCTCTAAGGGAAGCCTCGTCTGATCGATCAGCCTGACAGTGCCATCCGTCCATTCGATCGTTTTTATCATCTCACCTCGCCTGAAGGTCTACGAGGTAGCTCATTTTGGCGATTTCCTCTGCGAGCTCGGCGATCTCAACCGCTTCCGTTAGTTCCTGGCCGACCGTAATCACGCCAATCCTTTGGACCAGCACAACTTTATTGTTTCCGAGAGCCGCCACTACCGCCTCTGCCAGCTCTTTCGTTCCATACGGATGCTCGGAAACAATGGGAACTGTCCCCAAAATTGCTTCTACCTCAGGATTTACCCTCTTGAGCTCCTTCTTGAGGTAGGCTAACACCGTCGCGTAGGTCGAATGCGTATGGACGACAGCGTTCACATCAGCTCGATAATTGTAGATTTCGAGATGGGTTAGATACTCGGTGGACGGCTCCTTCGTACCGAGCAATCTTGCTCCCTTTGTGT
>JBAQMN010000098.1:0-11353 GCA_049302895.1 Actinomycetota bacterium
GGCTTAAGAAGGATAAGATTCCACGACCTAAGACACACCTACGCGTCTCTTCTTATTGCCCAGGGGGAGAACCTTAAGTTTATCCAGCAGCAGCTCGGACACAGCTCGGCTCAGGTCACCCTGGATCGCTATGGGCATCTTATGCCACAGGTTCAACAGGGTGCCGGAGAAAGACTTCAGAACAGCGTCTTCGGAAATTTTGCGGGAAAAATGCGGGAAAAAGCGAATAAAGACGAGATTGATCAATCCCCTACGGGCGTTTCCTCCCACCTTGAACTGCGAAAAGAGTGGTGCCCCCGGACCGATTCGAACGGTCGACCTACCGCTTAGGAGGCGGTCGCTCTATCCTACTGAGCTACGAGGGCACGTTGACGGAGAGGGTGGCAATCTGCCCTGTCTGCCCTGTCTGCCGACAGGCAGGCGACAGGCAGGCTCTTCGGGCCGATTGAAATCCTCTGTAAGGGGAGCAATTTTATTCTATCACAACTAGCGGATATTCAGACCTCGCCCGGTTCCCATTTCAAGAACTCTTCTATGGGCACGCCGCCTGTGCCCACCAAAAGTTTTTGATCCGGAGTAAAGTGTTTGTCAAAGGCTGCCATTCCTGAGAGACTTTCTTTAGCGCGGCCACTCTTAACCTTGATGGCGATTAGCCTCTTGCCGTCTTGGATAACGAAGTCCACCTCTTTGTCTCCCTCGCGCCAGTAGAACAGCCCAATTCTCTTATCAGCGGCAATGTTCAAGAGATGAGCACCAATTGCCGATTCAACAAGACGACCCCAAAAGTCCCGATCATGTTTCGCTTCCTCGAAACTTAGATTAGATTGCGCTGTAATGAGTGCTGTATTGAAAACCTGGAGCTTGGGGCTTGAGCCCCGTCGGCGTACTGCTTGTCCTGAGAATTTGCTTAGCCCAGTAGCGAATCCTGCGCCGCCCAATAGCTCCAGGTAGTGTGCCAGCGTCGTAGTATTGCCAGCATCTTGTAGCTGGCCTAACATTTTCTGATAAGAGAGGATCTGCCCCGAGTATTCGCACGCAAGATTGAAAAGCCTTCTGAGAAGAGTTGGCTTGTCAACGCGAGTCATCAACAATATATCTCGAGATATTGTCGTTTCGATCAGTGAATCTTGGATATAGCTTAGCCAGCGGTCCCGATCATTTATAAGGGGCGCGGCGCCGGGATACCCGCCATAGTAAATGAAGGTATCAACATTCCAACCGAAGTATTCCGCACATTCAGAGAGAGACCAGTGGCCGGCTTTAATGACTTCAAATCGGCCGGCAAGACTTTCAGTTAGTCCTGCCTGAACGAGAAGTTGCGAGGAGCCCAGCAACACAACTTGTAAGGGAACCTTTTTGAAAGTATCTTCGTCCCATAGGCGCTTCACCACTTCAGACCAATTTGGAACTTTCTGGATTTCGTCGAGAGCCAAAACGACTGCTCTCTTCTCGGCCGCCAGCAAACGTGCCCGTTCCCACTGTTCTTCTAACCAGACTTCGTTTCTTAGTGTTGGTTGGTCAGCTGAGGCATAATGAGATGGGAGTTTAATCTCTCCCAAAACCTGCTTTATGGCGGTGGTTTTTCCGACTTGCCGTGGTCCATAGAGAACCTGGATAAAGCGCCGCGGCTCATTAATTCGGGAAATTAATTTCTGGTTTATCTTGCGTACATATAGGTCCTGCACTTCACGCCACCTATCTAAATTTTACTCAAGATGCTGAGTAAAATTACTCAGTACACTGAGTAAATATAACATCGTCTTACCTAATTGTCAAGATTCAAATCCAGCGTAGATAAGTGGCTGAAAGGAATTCTTCGATCTCACAAATAATGTTGACTCTGAAATTCCCCAAATAGTATAATCTCCTCCCTGGCGCTTACTTTCAAGACCTGATTAAAAGAAAAGGTATCGGTATGTCTAAGGCAGGCTGGATCGCCTATATTCTTTTGGCTTCCTCTATTCTGGCACCACTGGCTTTAACCTTCAGGTGCGAGATGCGACATGCCAAAAATGAGATTTGGCGTTCCATCCACAGGTGAATACTCGGCGTGGGCCTCCTCTAAGTCTGCTACGAGGGCACGTTGCTCGGATATTCAGGGACGCTCACCCTCTTGACCTGGTCTTTGCTCCGTACTTTTCTCAGGTCGCTGCGGAACTCGCTTCGCCACAAACCAGCTCGCTCAAACAGTCCTCACGACCTGGCAAAGTACTCTGCAAAATCACAGGTCAATTCACAGTTTCCGCCCCAGGCGGACCCGCTTTGGGCGGGCGCTTACCCTGAATACCCTCGCACCTGGGAGGGTGGCAATCTGCCTCTTCGGGCAGATTGAAATTACATTCTCATGTGTTATCCAGATTCCTGCCCGATTATTTAACAACTTTTTCATAAGGAACTACCTTCCATCTATATTAAACATCGTGTTTATTACATCAATCTTAATATGTGTTGTAAATAATCTGTTTAATAAAACTCAAGCAGCGGGGTCATCCATGAAAAAGATGGCCCCAACTTTATCACACTGAGCTACGAGGGTATTTTTCCGCCAGAGGCGCCGCGCCTGCCGGCGGGCAGGGATCAGCCTATGGCTGAGACGGGCAGGGCTAATTTGAGTATGCGATCCACCAGTTCTTCGAAGGTCATACCAGCCTCTTGAGCGGCCATAGGTAACAGAGAAGTTTCAGTCATCCCCGGAATGGTGTTTAGCTCGAGAACGTAGGGAACTTCGTCTCTTCCTATAATGAAGTCCACTCTGGCTATTCCTTTACATTTTAGAGCCTTGAAGGTTTTGACCGCAATTGCCTGCACTTCTCTGGTTTTTTCCGGCGTAAGGCGCGCCGGCACAAAGTACTCGGTCATGCCCATGGTATACATGGCTTCAAAGTCGAAGAAGCCCTTTTTGGGAACGATCTCGACGACAGGCAGCGGGTGTGGCCTGGCGTTGCCTAACACACTCACGGCCACTTCGGTCCCCTTTACATACTCTTCAAGTATAACTTTCTCATCATAACTAAGGGCTCCTAACAATGCACTGGGGAGTTCGCTTTCATCGTTGACAAATTTTATTCCCAGGGCAGAACCCTGGGAGGAGGGCTTGACCACCAGAGGCAAGCCTATTTTCTCTACAACATCCTTAAGAGCCGCGGACGCTCCCATCTCCTTTATGGCACCGGTGCTCAGGGCGTAGAAATCCGGGGTGGGGATGTCTTCCAGTCTGAATATCTCCTTTGAAAGGGCTTTATCCATGCCGATCATGCTGGCTAGAACGCCGGCTCCCGTATAGGGAATACCCATAATCTCTAGCAGTTCCTGGATGGTGCCGTCCTCACCGAACTTGCCGTGCAGGGCGATGAAACAGAGGTCTACCTTCTCTCTTTTCAGATTGGTAACCACGTGTTCATCGACGTCTACTCTAACCACGCGATAGCCTAACTTCTTGAGAGCGGCTGCCACTCGCTTTCCGCTGGCAAAGGAGACGTCTCGCTCTAAAGAGTGTCCGCCCATCAGAACAGCAATCTTCTCTTTCATAATTCCACCCCCACCTTAGTTTTTAGAGTTTGAGACGTTTGTACAGTTCAATCTCTTGTTTAATTACCTCAGAGAGTCTCCGAATGCCCTCTCTGATCTCGCGCTCTCTGGGATATGAGAAGTTTAGCCTCATACAGTTCTTCCCGCTACCATCAGCATAGAACGCTCTTCCTGGAACATAAGCCACCTTCTCCTGAATCGCTTTGGCCAGCATGGCTGTGGTATCGATGTATTCTGGAAGAGTCGCCCACACAAAAAAACCACCCTTGGGCCTGGTCCACTTGACCTCTTTAGGGAAGAACTCCTCCAGGGCAGCCAGCATGGCATCTCGTCTTTTCTTGTACATGCCGATCAGCTTTTTCACATGGGAACTTAGAAGATTTGATTTGAAGTACTCTTCGACGACTCGCTGAGTGAGGGAGCTTGAGCAGAGATCGGCGGCTTGCTTGGCGTAGATCAGCTTTTCGCGAATCGGTCTCTGGGCGACAACCCAGCCCACTCTAACTCCAGGAGAGAAGATCTTTGAGAAGCTTCCCAGGTATATGACATTCTCCATATCCATACTCTTGAGGGAGGGCAGAGGTTCTTCTTCAAAACTCAGGCGGGCGTACGCGTTATCCTCCACGATAATGGTATTGTATTTTCTTGCCACTTTAATCAGTTGTTCTCGTCTGGGGAGTGAGAGGGTTACTCCCGCCGGATTGTGAAAATTTGGCGTAACATAGATAAATTTAGGGCGTATTCCCTGCCTGGTCAGGTTTTCAAGCTCTCTGGCCAGGAGATTAGTCTTGATGCCGTTTTCGTCCAGGGGTATGTGGACGACCCTGGCTTGATATGACAGGAAGGCATTAAGAGCTCCAACATAACTCGGTGCTTCGGTCAAAATGGTATCTCCAGGGTTCAGGAATATCTTACCGATCAATTCTAAAGCCTGCTGGGAACCATCGGTTATAAGGATATCGTCAGGAGACACACGGATGTCTTCCTCGGCAAGATATTTAACGAGATAGCTTCTCAGGCCCTCGTAGCCTTCAGAGGAGCCGTACTGAAGAGCGTCAGTCCCGCTTCGGTCGATGACGTTACAAACAGCTTCCTGCAACTTTTTCATGTTTAGAGCTTTTATATAGGGAAGGCCACCAGCCAGCGAAATGATGTCAGGTCGATCCGTTACGGCCAAGAGATCTCGCACCGCGGATGATCTCATGGATTCATTCCGACTGGCGTAAAGCTCGACCCATTTATCAAAAAATAATTCGTGGGGAAGATGCTTTTCTGTCACTTATAAATCCTCTTTTCTATTTTAACCGCTTTTTCACTAATTATGCTACCTCCCTAAGTCTTGTCTTTTAAAAGGGAGAGTTGTAGAATGATTTTCGCTGCTGTCGTTTAACTATGCGCCCGTGTGCGACTTAGAGGAGGTGTATCACTATGGCAAACGGTCGGGACGATTTCTTCAGCTTCTTTGGGGGTTTTCTTTTCGGCGCCGTGGTCGGTGGGATTCTGGGGCTTCTGTTTGCTCCAAAGCCTGGCGAGGAGACGCGAAAGGACATCAAAGAGAGTGCCGAGAAGCTCTACGAACGTAGCAAGGAAATCTATGGCGAGCAGAGAGAGAGAGCGCAGGAGGCGATGGAGACCGGCAAGGAAGCGGTGACTCAGAAGAGTGAAGAATTGAAGTCGAGGCTCAGTGAAACCGCGGCGAAGCTTAGGGAGCGAGTTCAGCCTCAGACTCCTGAAGCGGAGAAGGAAGATACGCCCAAGAAATAAGCAGCTCTCATGGGCACAAAGATTATCAATCTTAAAGAGAATAATCTTCAAGAGCTTCCCATCCTCTGCCGAACGTGCTTGTACTGGGAGGGGGTCCAGAGAAGCGAAGCCGATCTAAGCGTTGAGGAGGCAGAATCTTTAAAGATAGCGCATCTCAAGTCGATCCTCTCCGAGTGGGGAGAATGTGGAGTATCGATTATCGAGGATAGAGAGCCTCTTGGTTATGCCTGTTATGGACCGTCAAAGCACTTTCCCCGGATAAAGGGGTACCGCACCGGCCCCGTAAGCGATGACGCTATCTTTCTCGCCTGTTTATATATCTCTCCTACGAGCCGGGGCAAAAGCCTGGGACGCCAGCTTCTTGAGAAGGTTGAGAAGAAGCTGCACAAGAGGAATTTTAAGGCGATTGAGACGTTTGCCAACAATACCCCGGATGAAGCCCCATCTTCGCCGGTGGAATTCTATCTCAGGAACGGGTTCTTTATCCTGAGGGATGACAGAGAATTCCCGCTGATGCGGTTGGATATCAAAACAATTGTCTCCTGGCAAGAAAGCGTCGAAGCTGCCCTTGATAGCCTCGCACTTCCGCTCAAAAGGAAAGCGGTGAAGAAGGCTCTTGTGCCGCTGTAGGAGGAAAATTGCCTGAGATCTTAACAATAGTTTTCTGGATAATATTCATTTTGTTTTTTATAGTTCCCGTCTTCCGCAGGCAGATGCTGGGGGCTCGGCGGATAAAGGGTATCCGTTTTATCGAGAGGATGAGGAACTCGAGGGTAATCACCCTTATTCACCGGCAGGAGGCGCTGGGATTCTTAGGCATCCCTTTTTATCGCTACATCGATATCGAGGACTCAGAGCGGATATTGAGAGCGGTCCGGTTTACCCCCGATGATATGCCGATTGACTTTATCATTCACACGCCCGGGGGCCTCGTTTTGGCTTCAGAGCAGATTGCGCATGCTCTGAGGCGGCACAAAGCAAAGGTGACCGTTTTTGTGCCCCATTACGCGATGAGCGGGGGAACGCTGCTGGCGCTGGCCGCCGACGAGATTGTGATGGGAGACAATGCCGTTCTTGGCTCGGTTGATCCTCAAATCGGCATGCAGTACCCGGCCAGCTCTATTTTGTGGCTCACCCAGGTCAAAGACAGAGACAAACTTGAGGACTCGACCTTGATATTCGCTGACATGGCCAGGAAAGCGGTGTCTCAGATCCAGGGGTTGATTTATGAGATTCTGAAGGATCGTTTGGGAGAGGAAAAGGCGAAAGAATTGTCGCAGATCCTGACTGAGGGTCGCTGGACCCACGATTATCCCTTGACGGTAGAGAAGCTGGCTGTCCTTGGCATTCCGGTAAAGGTGGAACTACCAAAGGAGATTTATGCGTTGATGGAGCTTTATCCGCAACCTGTTCCTCGCCGCCCGTCCGTTGAGTTTGTTCCGGTGCCGTACGAGAGAAGAGAGAGAGGATCCAAACCATCGTGAGAGTTCTTGCCATCACGATCGAGATCGTCCTGCAGATTCTTTTTCCTCTTCTCCTGGCCATATTTTTTGCGAAAAAGTATGGCGCACCCTGGAGGGCCTTCTTTACAGGCCTTCTTTTTTTTATCGTTAGCCAGCTTGTTGAGACCCCCTTTCGTATGCTTGTTGGAATCGGCGCCAGATCGATTGGGCTATATGGCAGCATACTGCTCTTAAGCCTGATTGCCGCTCTTGGAGAAGAGCTCTCACGATACGTGGCCTTCAGATTTATCCCGGTCTTCAAGCAGGGATTGAACTGGGGAAGAGCTACCATGTACGGTATTGGCCACGGTGGACTGGAATCCATCCTGGCTGGTGTCTCTCTTCTCTCGCTCACTCTAATATTTTATTTTGCTTCTCCTAAGATCCTGGCGCAGATTCCGAGACAGCTCATCGTTGGGTTTAAAGGGGTCCCCGCTTACCTCTTTATCCTTGGCGGTTTCGAACGCGTCATGACTCTAATTATCCAGATGGGCCTGAGCCTCATGGTCGCTCTGGCCTTCATCCGGAACGATCTTCGTTACCTTTTTCTGGCTATTCTGATCCATTTTGTAATCGATGGTTCAAGCATCTCTCTCTTTAATTTCACCAAGAGCCCTCTAATAACGGAGGGGCTGGTTCTCGTTTTCGCCCTGGTCATGCTGTGGTGGATAGTGTGGTTTAAGCAGAATATTAAAAAAGAACTGAGAGATGCCTGAACTGCCAGAGGTCGAAACGATCAGGCAAGACCTAATCGAGCAGGTCAAAGGGAAAACCATCTTTGACATCAGAGCCTTGGTGCCTGACACGATCAAGAATATAAGTGTCGAAGCTTTTGCCGAGAAGGTTAGAAAATCGCAGATTATCGAGATCGGGCGACGAGCCAAGGTTTTACTTTTTCAACTTTCTTCCGGGTACACTATACTCATTCACCTCAAGATGACCGGCCAGCTTATCTATACGTCGTCCAATAAACCTCTTGGTAAGTGGACTCGCGTCGTGTTTGATCTGGATGGGGGACGCGAACTTCGTTTTATAGATATGCGCCGGTTTGGCTATATCAAGTTGGTTAAGACGGAAGAGATTTCAAGCCACCCGGATTTTCTGGAATTCGGCCCCGAACCCTTAACAGCCGATTTCACTCTGGGTTTCTTCAAAAAGTTGCTTATGAGCCGGCCAAGGGGTAGGATCAAACCGCTTCTGATGAACCAGAGCTTTATCGCCGGTATCGGCAACATCTATTCAGACGAGATTCTTCATCACGCCCGAGTCAGGCCGCTTCGTGTTGTTGAGACCCTGACGGCGGAGGAGATTTCCAGGATCTATGACGGAATCAGGACGATTCTTCCTGCCGCTACCAAGCAGCGCGGGTCGTCGGTGAATATGTATGTCGATCTTGAGGGACGACAGGGTGGATATGTTCCTTACCTGAGAGTTTACAGGCGAGAAGGCGAACCCTGTTATAGGAACGATGGCGGGATAATCGAAAGAATCAAGCTCGGTTCCCGCTCTTCCCACTTCTGCCCCGTCTGCCAGCGCTAACGGTATTATCTGCTAAGGATGTGTGTCGATGACGCGCTCTTCGGTCACAATCTGGTGGACACGAATATCGTGTACTTCGTTGGGAATGGCTTCGACAATTTGATCGTCGAAGGCGATCCCAATCAGATCGACTCCGGGTTTCAAGCGATGGACAAATTTGTCATACCATCCAGTGCCATAACCGAGGCGGTTGCCGAGGAAATCAAAGGCGATGCCGGGGACTACCACCAGGCCTATTTCTCCGGGATTGCCGCGCTTGATGCTGCCTCTGCTCACCTCGAGAACGCCTACGGCGTCGGGGACGAATACCCTTTTTCCCATTCTATGAGTCTTCTGAATCGCCTGCTGGGTTTCGACTTCGCTCCCGAAGGAGACATAGAGCATGACAGCCTCGGCATACCGAAAAGTATCAAGGTTTAAGAGTTTCTCCACGATAGCGCGGCTTTTCGCTCTTCTTTTAGCCGGGTCGAGGGCATTTCTTTTGCTCAAAATCTTTTCCCGCAGCTCATTTTTGCCATCCATAGTTTAGAATGTACAACAATTGCCCTGTCTGCGCAAATTGGGAGATTGCCACGCCCCGCCAGAGGCGGGACTCGCAATGACGGTTCGCTGCTTTCGGCGGGCCCCGCGGTAACAGCTATTGACAAGTGGAAATATGTGCTTTATCATGTAATTCATATAAATCATATAAGGGGGTACGAAATGGTTCACAGACCAGAAGGCAAGCTCTATGGCTCGGCAACCGTGGGAGAGAGGGGACAGGTCGTCATACCGGCCGAAGCGCGATCAGAACTGGACATCAAGCCTGGTGACAAAGTTGTTGTCTTTGGCTTCGGCGGGAAAGGACTGATGATGATGAAAGCGGAGAGCCTGGCCCGTTTTGTCTCCCGCTCCATGGAGCAGCTAAGCACGCTTGAAAAGGTAGTTAGAGAATCGGAGGAGAAGTGAAATGTACATAATCCAGGCAGAGGAACTAACTAAGGAATTCAACGGGCTTGTGGCCGTGAACAAAGTCTCCTTTACCATTGACAAGGCCGAGATATTCGGCTTTCTCGGTCCCAACGGGGCCGGTAAGACCACCACCATCAACATGCTCTGCACTCTTCTCAAACCCACCTCAGGCACGGCGATTCTAAATGGCTATGATGTAGTCAGGCAGCCAAACGATGTCAGGAGATCCATCGGGCTGGTTTTTCAGGACCCGAGTCTGGACGATCGCCTGACAGCCTGGGAGAATCTGCAGTTCCACGCCCTCGTCTACGGGGTTCCAAAGGAACACAGACTTCAAAGAATGGAAGAAGTTCTGAAGATGGTTGAACTCTACGACAGGAGGAACGATACGGTAAAGACTTTTTCGGGTGGAATGAAGAGGAGGCTCGAGATCGCCAGGGGCCTTCTTCACTTTCCCAAGGTACTTTTCCTCGACGAGCCAACCCTCGGTTTGGATCCACAGACCAGGAGTCACATCTGGAACTACATTCATGAACTGAAGGACAGAGAAGGCATAACCATCTTTCTTACCACTCACTACATGGACGAAGCCGAACACTGCGGACGGATCGCCATCATAGATTACGGAAAGATTGTCGCCCTTGACACCCCTGATAATCTTAAGAAGCAGGTGGGAGGGGATATTATCACAGTTAAAACTGACAACGACGAGGAAGCGCAGGAGATTGTCCGAGGTCTCTACAAAATCGAGGTAACCCGCGACGAGAATGGGATTCATTTCGAGATTGTTGGCGGGGAAGAATTTATTCCTCGGTTTGTGAAAGAGTTCGGTCGCCCCATCAGATCGATTTCGCTTCGCAGGCCGACCCTGGAGGACGTCTTCCTGAAGCTTACCGGTAGGGCGATACGAGAAGAAGAGGCGGGAGCTGTTGAGCAGATGAGAATCCACGCAAGGGCATGGAGGCGAGGCCGATGAACAATCTTGTGGGAATCTACACCGTCTGGCTAAGGGACGTCACAAGGTTCTGGCGAGACAAACCGAGAATACTCGGTGCGATTGCCCAGCCAGCTCTGTTTCTTTTCATTCTGGGAACGGGGCTGTCCGGTGGCTTTTCAAAGGCCTTTGCCGACGGGAGGGCTGATCAGTTTCTTCCGGGAGTAAAGAATTATATAACATATATGTACCCAGGGATAATTGGGATGACTGTGCTCTTCACGGGGATTTTCGCAGCCATTTCTATCATCTGGGACAGAGAGTTCGGGTTCTTAAAGGAGATTCTGGTTGCTCCCATCTCTCGTTGGTCGGTGGCTGTGGGGAAGGCTCTAGGGGGGAGCACAGTGGCCATGATTCAGGGTTCTATTATGCTTGTTTTCGCGCCTGTCATTGGTGTTACGCTGACGCCGCTGATTGTGGTGGAGCTGATACCGCTCATGTTCCTCGTCTCTTTCGCCATGACCTCCTTGGGGATAGTGGTGGCGGCTCGGATGAAAAGCATGGAGGGATTCCAGATGATCATGAACTTTCTCCTAATGCCCATGTTCTTCCTGAGCGGAGCCTTTTTCCCTCTGCGGGGACTTCCGGAGTGGATGGATCTACTGGTGAAAATCAATCCACTGAGCTACGGCGTGGACATCATGAGATACGTGGTGATCGGGGTTAATCAGTATCCTGTTGAAAGGGATCTTATAGTTCTGGTAGCATTCAGTGTGGTCATGATGGGACTGGCAATGTTCCAATTCGGGAGGACTGAATAAAGGGCGTGGGCAGTGAGGATTGGGGTTATTGCGGATACGCACGCCAGAAACGCCTTACCGGTCAAAACTGTTGTTGAAGCGGGAAAATTCCTCCTCTCTCTCCATCGGCCTCCTCGAAATCGATGACCAGATAAACGCCCAAATCATAACTCTCTAAGGCCGAGGCCCCGCCAGAGTGCGGCGGGACAGGCAAGGTGCCTCGGCTACCGTGTGAACTCCCTACGAGTTTTGTCGACCTAAAGGTCGACCTCTACATTTTTGTAGTAGTGGCGGACCTTTAGGTCCGCTTCTATCTTTAAAATTAGATTCCCCTC
>JBAQMN010000099.1:0-8171 GCA_049302895.1 Actinomycetota bacterium
CAGCTAAGGAAGTGCGAACTGATGATTCTAAGAGGCAGAGTTCATAAGTTTGGTGATAATATCAACACAGACCTAATTGCGCCTGGCAGGTACTTTCACTTACGGACCAATCTGCCGGAGCTGGCCAAGCACGTTCTCGAGGACGCCGAACCCGACTTTGCAGGAAAGGTCAAAAAGGGTGATTTCATCGTCGCCGGAGGTAACTTTGGTCTCGGCTCCAGCCGCGAGCATGCCGCCATTGTCATAAAGCTTGCTGGCGTGGGCGCCGTCCTGGCAAGCTCGTTCGCCCGCATCTTCTACCGAAACGCCATAAACCAGGGTCTTCCCGTGCTGATATGTGACACTTCGAAAATAGACGATGGTGATGAGTTGGAGATCGACGTCGGCCAGGGCAGAGTGACCAATCTAACCAGGAACATCGCTATTCAGACCAAACCGATGCCGAAGGCCATGCTCAAAATTCTCGAAGATGGCGGTCTGATCGAACACTTCAAGAAACACGGAGGCTTCTCATTAAAGTAACAGAGGTAACAGAGGCAGCAAAAACCTGTAGGTCCGAATTTATTCGGACATATGATGCGCGAATGAATTCGCGCCTACGGGAAGAATTTGTAGCTCCTGTAAGTGGCTTTACGTGGAGGATGAATGCATAAAGTAACCTTGATTCCGGGCGACGGCATAGGGCCTGAGATAACCGAGGCGATGAGACGAGTCGTCGAAGCGACAGGCGTTTCCATTGATTGGGAGGTGGCCGACGCCGGGGCCAAGGTCATGGACAAGTACGGCACCCCGCTGCCCGACCGCGTCCTCGACAGCATTCGCCGAAACAAAGTGGCTATAAAGGGTCCTATTACCACCCCCGTCGGTTCAGGTTTTCGAAGCGTCAACGTGGCACTGAGGAAGGAACTCGATCTTTACGCCTGCGTGCGTCCGGCTTTTTCTCTTGAGGGCGTCAGATCTTTCTACACCGACATCGATCTGGTGGTTGTTCGAGAAAACACTGAGGATCTCTACGCGGGAATCGAGAGAATGGTTGATAAGGACACGGCAGAAAGCATCAAGCGAATCACCAGGAAAGCTTCTGAGCGCATCGCTCATTTTGCCTTTGAGTACGCCAAAAGAGAGGGACGGACTAAGGTCACGGCTGTCCACAAAGCGAACATTATGAAGTTCAGCGACGGACTGTTTCTGGAGGCTGCCCGCAAGGTGGCGGGGAACTATCCGGAAATCGAGTTTGAAGATAGACTTGTCGACAACATGTGCATGCAACTGGTTCAGAAGCCCTGGGGCTACGATGTTCTCCTGGCGCCAAACCTATACGGGGACATCATTTCTGATCTCTGCGCCGGGTTAGTCGGTGGACTGGGAATCGCTCCTGGCGCGAACATCGGCGACAAATGCGCTGTGTTCGAAGCGGTTCACGGCAGCGCGCCAAGGTATGCCGGTCTGAACAAGGTTAATCCCACCGCCATGATTCTGTCCAGCGTCCTGATGCTTAAACACCTGGGGGAGCGAGAAGCGGCCGATCGGATTTTCAACGCCACCGCCCGTGTCATCGAGGAGGGAAATGATGTAACATATGATTTAGGGGGTACCGCTTCCACCTCCGGGATGGCTGATGCAATTATCCGAGAAATTACCAAAAGTTGATAAATACCCCAGTTACCTAAACCTATACAAGAGTGGAGAACTAAGAAAGCGAGTAACGGAGGCCTACAAGATCCTGGCTGACTGCATCCTCTGCCCGCGGGTTTGTAAGGTGGATCGGGTTCACGGGGAACAGGGATTTTGCAGAGCTGGCCATCTGCCAACGGTGTCGAGTTACAACCCTCACCATGGGGAGGAACCTCCACTTTCCGGAAGCCGGGGATCAGGAACGATCTTCTTTACCTACTGCACGATGAAGTGTATCTACTGCCAGAACTATCCCATCAGCCAGCTCGACGAAGGCCGCGACGTCTCGCTGGAGGAGTTAGCCCGCATGATGCTAACGCTTCAAAGGCGGGGTTGCCATAACATCAATTTTGTTACGCCGAGCCACTTTGTTCCTCAGATTCTGGCCGCTCTTGAGATTGCTATCGAAGGCGGTTTGAACATCCCTCTGGTGTACAACACGGGAGGATACGATCTCCTCAAAACGCTCAAATTAATGGACGGGGTGGTTGATATTTATCTTCCCGACGCTCGCTATAGCGACCCAAAAACCGCTTTCAAGTATTCCTCGGCTCACAACTATCCGGCTATCAATCGGGCCGCTCTGAAAGAGATGCATCGTCAAGTTGGTGACCTGGTCATGGACGAGAACGGGATCGCCAAGAGGGGTCTGATCATTCGCCATCTTGTTCTTCCTCAAAGCCTGGCGGCAACGAGAGAGACTTTGCACTTTATCGCCACGGAGATTTCGCCCAAAACCTACATCAGTCTGATGGATCAGTATTTTCCGGCCTATCAGGCCTGCGAAAATCCTCCTCTGGATAGAAGGATCACTGCAGCCGAATATAAGGAAGCCATCCGGATCATGGAAGAGGAAGGGCTGGAGAGGGGATGGAAGCAACTGCACATCGGCCTCTGGGAATTTTAGAGCGGGGGCAAGGTGCCCCCGCCTACCCGCGGTAGCCGAGGCATCTTGCCTCGGTCAGAAAGGGGTATTAATGAGTTTTTCCTTACAGGTTAAGGAGGAATTGGCCCGAATCGAGCCCAAGAAAAAGTGCTGTGAGCTTGCAGAGTTATCCGGGCTTATCAGGATAGAAGGTGCTCTTCACATCGGGCCTGCCCGCCACGACGGGCCGGGTAGTTCCCTTAGCCTTCACACCTCAAGCGACAGTGCCGCCGTTGCCAGAAGGATTCTCAAGCTTGTCAAGAGACGGTTCAACCTCGAGACGGAGCTTACCTTGTCTCAGGTCTCCAGGCTAGACCGGCGGCGCCAGCACATCATTTATATTCCTCCTCAGAAGGGACTTGTCTCTTCCCTCCAGGAAGTTGGCATTCTGGATAGAGAGAGTCGTCTAAACCCGGGTATTCCCGCTCTTCTGCTTGAATCGCCGTGTTGCGCGGCGGCGTATCTCCGCGGGATCTTCCTGGGCGGAGGGTCCATAAGCGAACCAAAACGCGGCTATCACCTGGAGATCTCTACAACCAATGCTACTCTGGCCGAAGAGGTGGCTTCGCTGATGGAGAGGGAGGGTCTGACTGTTAAGCTGCGTCCTCGCAAGAGAGACCACATCGTTTATTTAAAGGACGCCAACCGTATCGTGGATTTTCTAGCTCTTTTGGGAGCAAGAAACGCCCTTTTCGAGTGGGAGAATCTGCTAATACTCAGGATTCTGCGTAACGAGGTTAACAGGGTTGTCAACTGTGAAACAGCCAATCTTGGCAAAGCAGCCAGAGCAGCGGTCAAACAGGTTCAAGAGATAAATCTTCTGGATGAAAAGAGGGGGATAAATAATCTTCCTCCGGCCCTTCGCGATGCGGCGCGAGCGAGATTAAAGCATCCGACGGCCACTATAAAAGAGTTAGGCGACGCTCTTTCTCCGCCCTCAAGCAAGTCCGCCGTTTATCACCGCTTGCGGCGTATGAGCAAACTGGCACAGCAGCTCTGATCCGAGGCAGGATGCCTCGGCTACCTTGGTAGTGCAGGGCATCTGCCTAGGTTCAAACACATAGTGGACACCTTGGTAAAATAAAGAAGATCCGAGGCTACCTTGGTAGCGCAGGGCATCTTGCCCTGCGCTTTTCGTTGGGGTATAATCCTTCCTGTGACTCAGATTTTAACAAGGTAAGGGGGTGTTTTACATGGCACTGACCGAAGAGGAAAAGGAAAGGATTGCCGAAGAAGAAGAGCTCAGAGTGGAGATAAGAAACCGAAGTTTCCTCAGGAATTTTTCCTACGTCATTCTTATTATCGCCCTTTATGCCCTCGGTTTTTATTATCTTTACTTGCGCCTCCAGTTTTACGGACTGATCATCGGCTACGTGGTCGTATTTATCGGGACTTATCTGTTCTTGCGGAGACTTGAAACAGGCTAGCTAAATTTAGCAGTCCGCTCACGGCGGACGGAATTAATTTGGTAGTCCGCGGACGGCCGATCGCCGACGGCGGACGAATATTGTTGAGGAGGGGATTGCGATGGCGATAAGAGTCGGAATCAACGGTTTCGGGAGGATAGGCAGGCTTGTCTTTCGGGCGGCGATGAATGATCCGGACATCGACATCGTGGCCGTAAACGATCTTGCTGATGCGGGTGCCCTTGCTCATCTGCTAAAGTATGACTCGGTCCACGGCATCCTGCATCGAACAGTCGAAGGAAGCATCAAGGGAAACCCGGTTATGGCTATGGGTAAGACGGCTATGGATCCCAAAGCCACCGGTTATCGCACCGGATTGATGGAGGCTGGGGTCAAGGCGACGGAGAATTCTATTGTAGTCAATGGTAAAGAGGTCAAAGTAATCTCAGAGAAGGATCCGGCTGCTCTACCCTGGAGTGATCTGAACATTGACATCGCCGTCGAGTCCACTGGTCGATTCAACACCGGAGAGGATGCCGGTAAACACCTATCGGCCGGGGCGAGGAAGGTTGTCATCACTGCGCCTGCCAAAGGGCCGGATGTAACCATCGTTCTTGGGGTCAACAACGAGATGTATGACCGGGATAAGCATAACATTATCTCCAATGCCTCCTGCACGACCAACTGTCTAGCGCCTATATGTAAAGTTCTTTCAGACGCCTTTGGAATCGAGCAAGGCTTTATGACTACTATCCATGCCTACACTAATGACCAGAGAATCCTCGATCTGATTCACAAAGACTTACGGCGAGCCCGGTCTGCGACCATGTCGATTATACCGACAACTACGGGAGCGGCCTATGCCATTGGTGAGGTTATTCCAGAGCTAAAGGGTAAAATGGACGGCGTTGCCATGAGAGTGCCTGTTCCGGATGGCTCTCTGCTCGATTTAGTGTGCGTACTCTCACGAGAAGTAACGAAGGAAGAAGTAAACAAGGCCTTTGCCGATGTTGCTGATAAGGGCAGGTATCAAGGTGTTCTCGGCTACACCGAAGAACCTTTTGTCTCCGCCGATATTGTTGGGAACTCCTATTCGGCGGTGTTCGATGCGCTATCAACCATGGCCATGGGCAATCTGGTTAAGGTTGTCGGGTGGTACGATAACGAGTGGGGTTACGCCTGCAGGATAGCCGACCTCATCAAATTCGTATAGACAGAGAGCAGGGAGCAGATAGCAGAATAAGGAGTTCTCGACAGGCTCGAACAATAAGAACACATTAGTCTTCGAGCGAGTGAAACGAGTCGAGAAGCGAGAGCGAGTCCTTCGACAAGCTCAGGACAAACTCCGCGAGTCGAGAAGGTTCGACAGGCTCGAATCATAAACTATCTCTATCTACAACAGGGGGCTGGGTGGATAAGAAGACGGTGCGAGACATCGATGTGGCTGGGAAAAGGGTCTTGGTGAGGGTCGACTTTAACGTCCCCTTGAACGAGAAGAGAGAGGTCACAGACGATAGTCGTATCCGGGCCGCTCTTCCGACCATCAAGTATCTTCTCGATAAAAACGCGAAGGTGATCCTCGTCTCTCATCTCGGAAGGCCCAAAGGGAAGGTAGACGAGGCTCTCCGCCTCGATCCCGTCGCCAAGGTTCTCGAAAATCTTCTCGGAACGAAAGTATTGAAGCTGGATAAGGTTATTACTGAAGAGGTGGAGGCGGCGGTTAAGACTCTCGATCACAACCAGGTCATTCTTCTCGAAAATATGCGTTTCTATGTTGAGGAACAGGAGAACGATCCTGAGTTTGCCAGGAAGCTTGCCAGTCTGGCCGACGTTTTTGTCGACGATGCTTTCGGAACCGCCCACCGAGCCCATGCCTCAACAGTCGGCGTAACGAAGTATCTGCCCTCTGTGGCCGGTTTTCTTCTGGAAAAAGAGGTAGACGCCTTAACCAGGCTGGTTCAAAATCCATCCAAGCCCTTCATTGCCATTCTGGGTGGTAACAAAGTCTCCGATAAGATCGGCGTGATAAAAAGGCTTCTTGAGACGGTGGATGGAATCGTCACGGGAGGAGGAATGAGCTTCACCTTCCTAAAAGCCCAGGGCTACGAGATCGGAAAGTCCATTTTTGAGCCGGAGCAACTTGAAGAAGCGAAGCACGTCCTCGAATACACCGAGCGGGAAGGCATTCTCTTTTATTTGCCGGAGGATGTTGTTGTGGCCGACTCTTTCTCGGCGGATGCCAAAGGCAGGGTTGTAAACGTAGAGGACATCCCTCCGGACTGGTACGGGTTGGACATTGGCCCGACGACCGTTGAGCTTTATCAAGAGGTCATTTCGGAGGCAAAAACCATCTTCTGGAATGGACCAATGGGGGTCTTCGAGTGGGACGCCTTTACCAACGGAACTAGAAAGATGGCGGAGGCGATAGCTCACTCGAATGCGCTGACCATTGTAGGTGGGGGTGACTCCGATGCGGCGCTGAAGAAGTTCGATCTCACCTCGGCTATTTCTCATATATCAACTGGTGGAGGGGCTTCTATGATGGTTCTGGAGGGGAAACCCCTGCCAGCCGTCGAAGCTCTTATGGACAAATAGACTAGGAAAATCAAAAATCAAATATCAAAAACACAAACCAAAAACTCAAAAATAGACAATTGAAACATTTCTTATTCTTCGAGCGAGTCTCGAGTCCCTCGACAGAGCTCGGGATAAACTTTGTCGAGAGGCGAGTCGAGAAGCTTTCGATGGAGGATGAATATTGTGAGAATACCGATTATTGCAGGTAACTGGAAGATGTACAAAACGGCTTCCCAGGCTGTTTTTTTGTTTCAGAGACTCGAAGATTTGCTGGTGGATGTCAAGAATGTGGAGATAGTGGTGTGCCCTCCCTTCATAGCGCTCAGAAGCCTGCAGGTGGTCATCGAGCAGAACCAGCCGAATATATATCTGGGAGCCCAGAACATGCACTGGGAGGAGGAGGGAGCATACACAGGAGAGGTGTCACCGACCATGCTCAAGGCTCTTAGTGTGAAATATGTTATCCTGGGCCACTCCGAGCGGCGCCAACTCTTTTCCGAGACTGACGAGATGATTCACAAGAAGGTAGCCTCGGCCCTCGCTCACGGCCTGATACCCATTCTCTGTGTCGGAGAAACCCTGGAGCAGAGGGAGCGGGGAGAGACGGAAATGGTTGTTCACACCCAGGTGACCAGGGATTTGGAAGGCATTTCTGAAAACGAGGTCAAGAATCTCGTTATCGCCTATGAACCGATCTGGGCTATCGGCACGGGAAGAACTGCCACGCCTGAAGTGGCCAATGAAACCATCAAATTTATCCGTAGAGTGCTTGCCGAGGCGTACAAGCCTGAGATAGCAGAGGCAGTTTGTATCCTCTACGGCGGCAGTGTAAAACCTGACAACATAGGTGAGTTGATGGGCGAGTCCGATATTGACGGTGCTCTGGTGGGCGGCGCCAGCCTCGATCCCGACAGCTTCGCCAGGATTGTAAAGTGGTCTGCCTGATAATTTTGGATGGCTGGGGAATAAACCCTCGAAAAGACGCTAATGCCATCGCTCTGGCCAAAACTCCCAATATGGATGAGCTCTGCAGAAGTTATCCTTGTACCGAAGTAGCCTCTTCGGGTGAGGCGGTCGGCCTTCCCGACGCCCAAATGGGAAATTCCGAAGTGGGTCATCTTAACATCGGTGCAGGGCGCATTGTTTATCAGGAATACACCCGCATAAACAAAGCCATTGCCGACGGAACATTCTTTAAGAATCCTATTCTGCGTGGAGCGGTGAGAAACGTCCAGGTTAAAGGGTCTTCCCTTCACCTGATGGGAGTTGTCTCCGATGGAGGCGTTCATAGTCACAACACTCACCTCTATGCACTGCTTGAACTGGCACGACAGGAAAAGGCGGAGAGGGTCTTCATCCATTTGTTCTTAGACGGCCGAGACGTACCGCCCCAGAGCGCCATTGGTTACATCACAGAGCTCGAAGAGAAAATAAAGAAGATTGGAGTTGGCCAGGTAGCCACCGTTTCGGGGCGATACTATGCCATGGATCGCGACCGGCGCTGGGACCGAACCAAGCTCGCCTACGATGCCATCGTGTACGGCCGGGGCGAGCACGCCCAGACGCCGGAAGAGGCTGTGGAGCAGTCC
>JBAQMN010000100.1:0-6296 GCA_049302895.1 Actinomycetota bacterium
CACGGCTGTTCTGCGAACAGCCTCGCAATAACAGAGTCGACCTAAAGGTCGACCTCTACAGGGTTTTGTAGAGGCGGACCTTTAGGTCCGCGCAACGACAGGAGGGCGGAGGCCCGCCCCGCCGAAGGCGGGGTCTCTGTCCGCCCTTTTCTTAGGCAGTTTCGCGATTTCCGCTGTTTTGGAATACCCTCGCCTTAGGAGATAGAAAGTCTTGTATCCTGCATCAGGTATAGTGTATTCATGTATCCATATGTAAATATAATCGTGTATAATAGTTTCGAGGAGTTGATTGATGGCCAAGTTTGTTTTTGTTAGCGGAGGCGTTGCTTCGGCCCTTGGCAAGGGTGTCACCGCTGCCTCTCTGGGGCGTTTGCTCAAGTCAAGGGGCTTGAAGGTAGTTATCCAGAAAATAGACCCCTATATCAACGTTGACCCCGGCACCATGAATCCCTTCCAGCACGGAGAGGTCTTTGTCACCGACGACGGTGCAGAAACCGATCTCGACCTCGGCCACTACGAGCGATTCATCGACGAAAACCTCAAACAGGACCACAATTTCACTGCGGGAACCGTTTACTGGTCTGTCATAAACAAGGAGCGAAAAGGCGAATTCTTAGGTGGAACCGTTCAGGTAATCCCCCATGTGACGAACGAGATAAAGGAGAGAATTCTTAAGGCGGCCAAGAATAGGGTGGACGTGGTCATCACCGAGATTGGGGGGACGGTGGGAGACATTGAGAGTTTACCGTTTCTTGAGGCTATCCGGCAGATCAGGAGCGATGTTGGCCGGGATAGTGTACTTTATATCCATGTAACGCTGGTTCCCTTCATCAAGACGGCGGGTGAGCAGAAGACCAAGCCCACCCAGCACAGTGTGAAGGAGCTTCGCAGTCTCGGAATCCAGCCGGACATAATTATCTGTCGCTCCGATCGTCCCCTAACTCCAGAAGTCAAGCAGAAGATATCCCTTCTCTGTGACATCGACATCGAGGCGGTCGTCTCCGCTGTTGATACCGAGAGCATTTATGCTGTTCCTCTCATCCTTTTTGAGGAGGGACTGGACGATATCGTGGTCAATCGTCTGCGGCTTCCCGCCCGGGAGGCTAATCTGGGCGAATGGATGGAGCTTGTCGACAGGATTAAGAGAATTGAGCGAGGAGATAAGCGAGTCAGAATCGGTATCGTCGGAAAGTATGTCACCCTTCCGGATGCCTACATGAGTGTCATCGAGGCTCTCAAGCACGCCGGTTTCTATCACGAGAGAAAAGTCGATATAACCTGGATAGATGCGGAGGGCGTAAGCTCTGAGATCGTCGAGGAGAGGCTTTCCACCATGGATGGGATTCTGGTTCCGGGCGGTTTTGGAGTGCGAGGAATTGAAGGAAAGATCCTGGCGGCCAGGTACGCTCGGGAGCATAACATTCCCTACCTCGGTCTCTGTCTCGGACTGCAGTGCGCTGTCGTTGAGTACGCGCGTCATGTGGCCAGTCTCAAAAGGGCGAACAGTTCGGAATTCGATCCCAAGACACCCTATCCGGTGATTGATCTCATGCCTGAGCAGAAGAAAGTCAAAGCAATGGGCGGCACCATGCGCCTCGGTCTTTATCCGTGCAAGCTTCTCAAAGGAAGCAAGGCTCAGAAAGCTTATGGCAGGCTTGCCCGCCACGGCGGGCTTGAGATATCCGAGCGCCATCGGCACCGCTATGAGGTTAATAACAGGTACAGAAAGAGACTGGGAGAAGCCGGTCTGGTCTTCAGTGGCCTCTCACCAGACAACAGGTTGGTCGAAATCATTGAGCTTAAGGATCACCCCTTCTTTGTGGCTACCCAGTTCCATCCAGAATTCAAATCCCGTCCCAACAGAGCTCACCCTCTCTTTAGGGATTTCATCGGAGCAGCCATACAGCGGCAAGAGGCAAGTACCAAGTTGCACGTGACAGTAAAGAAATAGATATTCTTGGAGGCTCCCTTGATCAACAGCGGGCGCTTGCTTTCAACCTTCCTGGATCTGGTCAAGATAGACAGCTTGACCTTCGCCGAAAAATCCCTGGCCAACTATATCGGGAAACGTCTCAAGAAAATGGGCATTTCCTTCGAGATAGATTCGGCTGGGAGGAAAGTCGGGTCTGACACCGGTAATCTGATGGCTCGCCTTCCGGCCAGGGGAAAGTCAAAGGCCAGGCCAATTCTATTCGCTGCCCACATGGATACTGTCGCTCCCGGAACCGGTGTAAAACCCGTTGTCAGAAACGACACGGTCAGAAGCAAAGGGGATACCATCCTCGGCGCGGACGATAAGGCCGGCTGCGCCATCATTCTCGAATCTCTTGAATCTCTTATAGAAAACAATCTTCCTCATGGAGACATCGAGGCCGTTTTCACCATTGCCGAAGAAAAGGGTCTTCTGGGAGTCAAGTGCCTCGACTTTAATAAGTTCAGGGCCAAATGGGCCTTTGTGATGGACGGAGACGGCACCATTGGAAACATCATTGTGAAAGCTCCGTATCAAGACGCCCTCAAAATAGTCTTTAAAGGGAAAGCCGCTCACGCCGGAGTGAACCCTGAGAAGGGGATAAGTGCCATTCGCGGTGCCTCGATTGCCATCTCCAGGATGAAGTTGGGAAGAATAGACGAGGAGACCACTGCCAATATGGGTGTCATAGAGGGAGGACGGGCCATAAACATTGTGCCCGACGAGACTGTCATAGAAGGTGAGGCACGAAGTCACTCTAAAGCTAAACTTAAGGTTCAGGTTCGCCACATGCTCGCTTGTGCTAAAGAGGCCAACAGAGAGGTGGGAACCAAAACCGAGGTTGAACTAAAACGTCTTTACGACGGCTTCGCTTTCAGCGAGAAAGACAGGGTAGTCAGCGTGGCCATGGAGGCGGCTTCGAGAATCGGAGTGACGCCAAATCTGGTGGCGAGTGGGGGAGGGTCCGATACCAATATTTTTAATAAAGAGGGGATTAGGGCGGTTAACCTGAGCGTCGGGGCGAAAGATGTCCACACGACGGATGAGAGTGTCTCGGTTGAGGCGATGGTTAAAGCGGCGGAGATGGTCATTCACCTAATTGAGTTGGCAGGCGGCGCGACGGGATGAATCAAAAATATTACAAGATGAAGGATATTCCCAATGTTGATAGGCCTCGGGAACGACTGATCAAACTGGGTCCCGATGTTTTAAAAGATTCGGAGCTTCTGGCGGTCATTATCGGGTCGGGAACTCGAGGTTACAATGCTCTTCGAGTTGCCGAAAAGCTTCTGAGGAAATACAGGGGTCAAGATTTGTCCCGGGCCACAGTCAAGGAACTCCGATCCAGTCCGGGAGTGGGAGAGGCCAGAGCCTGCCAGCTTGCTGCCGCCTTCGAGCTGTCCAGGAGATTTCTCCTCAGAGACGATGGTGAAGTTGTTACCATAAAGACCCCCGATGACGTCTACAAATCCACCTCAGAGCTCAAGAAGGCCAGAAAGGAGTACTTTCTTGCTTTATACCTGAATGCCAGGAATCAGCTCATAAAAAAGGAAGTAATCTCCATCGGGAGCCTCAACGCAAACATCGTTCACCCCCGGGAGGTTTTTGAACCGGCGGTGGGCGTGGCGGCTGCCTCACTGATTCTTGTTCACAATCACCCATCCGGCCAGCCCGACCCGAGCGATGACGACATCTCTCTGACTAAGAGGCTGGTTTTAGCCGGTGAAATCATGGGCATAGAGATTCTTGACCATATCGTGGTGGGCGAAAAAGGTTTCGTCAGCATCAAAGAAAAGGGATTGATGTAGAAGAATGTCGCAGGGGAGAAGAACCTTTGTTGTTCTGGGAGCTCTCTTCGGTCTGGCGGTCTCTTTTGCCTTTGGATATTATCTGGGAGGAGAACAGGCGAAGAGGGGATTTTCCGAGGTTGTTGAGATGTGGCAGAAGGAGGAAGCGGTAAGAATATCCCAGGGGGCCTCTTCCTCGACTCTCTGGTTCCCGGATGGTATTTATCGCATGTACTACACAACAGCCGAGGGAATCGTCAGCGCTCTCTCCTACAACGGACTCACCTGGATAAAGGAGGACGGTATACGTATTACGCCCGACAAGCGGGATGAGAATCAGGAGCGGGTTGGAAACGCGTCGGTTTATCGTCTAAAAAACGGAAGGTATCGGATGATCTACGAGGCTTCTGACATCAAGCAATCACGGAGATATCTCTTCAGTGCCTACAGCGAAGACGGCCTCACATGGATCCGGGAGAAGGGCATCAGGTTGCAAGACAAGAACGAGTACGGCGTGGTCTTCGCCTCGGTGCCTAACGTTGTGATCTTCCCGAATGGCAAACTTAGAATGTACTACTCGACGGGAAACCGGATCAAGGCAGCCATTTCCTCAGACGAGGGGTGGACGTGGAGGAAAGAGAAAATAACAGGCATCGACCCTCCGGCAACAGATCCTAACGTAATCATGGTCGAGGATGGTTACTTCAAAATGTACTACACGTTCTCAGATTCACCGACCAAACTCAAGAACTTAAGGATAGTCAGCGCAGTGAGCCAGGATGGGCTGAATTGGAAGAGGGAAAAGGGTACCAGAATAAAAGCCGATAAGGACGCGATTATGGTCATGGACCCCGATGTTGTCCTTCTGTCGATGGGAAAGCTCAGGATGTATTATTCCCAGCTTGACAAGGGGTCTCTCGAACCAAAAGAATCGGCGGAGCCGCCGGCCATCTCGATTCGCAGCGCTACTCTGGAGAGATAGGGAGTTTTCCTGATGGCTACTTTTGAACGGGCGAAGGTCAAAAGGATACTGGGCAGAAGGAAAGGTTTGAGTAAGGCTGTTCTCGAGCTCGCGGGCAAGGAGACTCCGGCTATAAATTATGACGATCTGACAGGGGAGATCAAGCCGGGGGACGAAGTAATTGTCAACACGACCGCGGTCGAGCTCTCTCTGGGGAGTGGCGGATTTCACATCGTTCACTGGAATCTCACGCGCGATTCTCTGTCCATTGAGTCTCCCGGGCATATCTTGAAGCTCAGGTACACACCTCTTCAATTTAACTGTCTGTCTGTGGAGGAGAAGGCGAGTGGCTTCAAGGAGAAACTTGACGGCTTTTCTGATCTGGACGGGATGCCTGTGATTGTGGGAACTCTCCACAGCCAGTTAGCTCCGGCGGCGGCGGTTGTTAAGAAACTGACGGGTGGAAAGGCAAGGGTCGCCCATCTCATGACCGACCGGGCTGCTTTGGCTCTGTCCCTTAGTGATACCGTTGCCGAGCTGAAAAAGAAGAAGATAGTGGATGCGACCATTACCATCGGCCAGGCCTTCGGCGGAGACTATGAGGCGGTAAACATCTATAGCGGTCTGGCGGCGGCAAAGGCCATCTGTCAGGCGGACGTGACCATTGTGACCATGGGGATAGGTGTGGTGGGAACCGAGACTTATCTGGGCTTCTCCGGAATCGAACAGGGAGAGATTGTCAATGCGGTTCATGTTCTAAAGGGTCGGCCCATCGCTATACCCCGCATCAGTTTTAAAGATCCTCGGCCCCGTCATCAAGTAGTCAGCGAACAGACTTTAGCATCTCTTGGTTTAGCTGCTTTGGTCTCCTGTGATGTTCCTATTCCTCAAATGGAGAAGGATAAATTGAGAAGAGTTCTGGAAAAGCTTAGTGATGTAGGCATCACCACCAGGCATCGCGTGAAGATTGTCGCAGACGATGGGACGTTGGAGGCACTGGAGGAGTTTGGTCTTGAGCCCACGACGATGGGTCGGATTGTTGCTGAGGAACCGGAGTTCTTCAGGGCCGCCGGCGCCGCCGGCTACCTGGCGGTGCAGATGCTAGAAGAGCGATACAAGAAGTCGACCTAAAGGTCGACCACTACAAAAATGTAGAGGCGGACATTTAGATCCGCTAATCGAAATCATCGAGGAGAATCTATTATCAAGAATTATGGACTATGAAATTCTGAAGTCGAGTGTAAAATTCAAAGGCAAGGTTCTCACTCTGCGGGTGGATGAGGTCAGAACGCCGTCCGGCCAGATCGTCGAGCGTGAGGTTCTGAGCCACTTCGGGGCGGTCGGGATGGTGCCCTTGATGGAAAGCGGAGAGGTCATTCTGGTCGAGCAGTACCGTCACGCTGTTTCTAGTTCCATTCTCGAAATTCCTGCCGGCAAGCTGACCCGGGACGAAAACCCACTTTCGTGTGCCAGGCGAGAGCTTATAGAGGAGATAGCCATGGAGGCGGGAAAGCTTATCAAGCTGGCGGAGTTCTACACGACCCCCGGCTATAGTAACGAGTACTTCTATCTCTAC
>JBAQMN010000101.1:0-10357 GCA_049302895.1 Actinomycetota bacterium
CGGCGAGCAATCCCGAACCCAGCAGGCCTATGGCAAAAAGGACGTAACTTAGCTGTCCGGCCAGGGGCCGCAAAGCGCGAGCGGCGTCAGCCGCCGCCCAGGTCTCTACGCCTCCCACCTTTCCAAAAAGAACTACGGCGCCAGTCAGGATAATAAAGTAGAAGATTACGTTGGCGTAGACCATACCGATTCCCACGCCCAGGGACTCATCCTTGACGTCGCTGACAGCTTTCTTCTCTTCGACCTCCTCCGTTGTCTGCCAGAAAAGAAGATAGGCTGAAATGGTGGTACCGAAGAGCGCCACCGCAGACGTCAAAAAGGTGGGTGAGAGTCTTACGGATGGAATCAGCGTCGCCCTTATAATCGGGATCCAGTTGGGCCGGGTCAGAAAAACAGTAAGAACATAGACGAGAAGAATCGGCGAAATTATAAAGAGAAGGCGTGAAACTTGCGCGTAACTCTCTTTAACCAGCATATACAGGATCAAGACGCCTATCGGCACCAGAAACCATAGGAAACTGATGCCGGTGAAAAGTTCGAGAACGGCCGCCATGCCAGCCATGTCGGCCCCTAAGGTTGCTGTGTTACAGACGACCACCAAACCCATGGCAAACCAGGCTATGGAGCGGCCATAATGATCCTCGATTACCCTATTTAAGCCCTTCTTGGTTATCGCCCCGACACGAGCCGACATATCTTCAACCACGATGAGCATGGGAATGGTCAGGAACATCAGCCAGAGTTGGCCAAAGTGGGTCAGCGCACCGACCTGGGTGTAAGTGACTATACCGGAGGGATCGTTGTCGGCTGCCCCGGTGATAACCCCGTTCTTGGCCAGGGTAAAGTAGTCCTTTATGTGTCGGCGCCACTTAAACTGTCTACGAGTGCGAGGACTCATGACAATCGGTATTATACCCTAATTGGCGAACTCTTAAGTAGCTCCATTATTTCACAAAATCCTTAATAAGCGGTATAATTTACATATTCTTTACCTAAGGGGCTCAAGATGGTTTCCTCTGTCAGGTTTCTCATCATTGTAAACCTCCTTCTGCTTCTCGTTGCTCTTCTCCCCGGCTGCACAATCCAGATTGAACCAGGAAAGAGGTTTTTGACAGAACCAGCCTCAAAGGGCAAGCCGGCAGGCGTTGAAGTGCTGTATCATGAGGCCACGGTAAACGAGGAAAACAACTATGAGGTTAGAGGAAGGATTGTTAACAAGAGTGACGTCAGGGCTACTTCCGTCAAGGTCGCCGTGATTTTTTACGATCAAAACAACCGTGTTTTTCGCACCGCTTCTGCCTATGCTGATCCAAAGATTCTTGAGCCTAAGGAGCAAGGCACATTTAAGCTAAGTGCGCTGAAAGCGGACCTTATACCCACTATCGCCAACTACGAGGTTAGGGTGACCTATGAAACAGAGCCTTAGGTCTACGACCCGTAGGGAGATTTATGGAACAAAAGAGTAGAAGAAGATCTTCAGGTTGATTTGTCGAGCTACTTTGTCGACCTCTTCCTGGCTGAGGTCGTCAGGGATTATGTAAACCATCACGTTGTTCTTGACCCAGAAATATTGCGGTTTTCCTCCCGGCATGGTTCGATAGGCAGTCTCTCCTCCCAATTTGAGCCGGCTCAAGTTTTCAAATCCCCGTCCGAAGCGAGGCATGGCTCGGGCCATCCTCAGAGTCTCGCTTTTAGCTGCCTCCTTATCCGGGTATCTGCTGAGCCAGACGCTCAGATCTCTGGCATAGTAACCTACCGCCATGTCGGTCACTCCGGCGATCACTCCCCGATGAGAGCGCTTAGTCATTTCCATGGCCTTTTCTCCGGAAATTGTTTGCGCCAGCGGAATATTGGCCATCCTGGCTGGGAGGGACTCTTCGAGGGTTTTCGGGTAAACCCGGTAGAGGAAAAAGGCCCCGACCAGGATAGCCACCAATATAGTTAAAATGGCTACAACGACAATCTTCTTGTTTTTCATTTCACCTCCAGATGTGACCTCTATATTATACACTTTACACCGTTCACATAGACTGCTACAATAAAACTGGCAACGCGGGGTGGAGCAGTCTGGTAGCTCGTCGGGCTCATAACCCGAAGGTCACTGGTTCAAATCCAGTCCCCGCTACCATTCTTCGCCGTAGGCGAAGAATGCCCTACCGTAGCTTCAGCGAAGGAGGGCTATCTATTGGTTCGCCTACGGCTACGAATGGCAAGCCATTCTTTATGGATGGATATCAGTCTGCGGAACTCAAAGAATTTGTTGAAGAGTACGTAGATTCCTTCGTCGCATGGGATTTGATACTCTTCTTCTACAACAACCCAGAGGTAACAGGGGATGTTGTAACTCTGGCCACGCGCCTCGGCAGGGAAGAAGAGGCTGTCGAAGTGGCGGCGAAAACCTTAACGGCAAAAGGCATTCTGCGGGAAGAAGCGAAGGGTATTTTTACCTACCGTCCCTCCGAGCGCACCGCAGAGCAAATTAAAAAGTTTGTTTCCGCCCTGGAAACCACCGATGGGCGTCTATCGGTTCTTCTTTGCGTTCTGGAAAAGATCTCGAAGAGAAGAGAATCGCGGCGTAAAATCCTCACGTGATTATTGACAAAATTCAAGAGTAAGTGCTAAAATTAGGTTAACCTAAAACAGAGAAGAGGTTAACCTGATTTGGCAGTAAAAATAACCGCGGGCATTGAAGAATATTTGGAAGCCCTTTTCCACCTCCAGGAAGCCCAAAACCCCATTTCTACCAAGGACCTTTCCCAACACCTAAAGATCGCAGCCCCTTCCGTCACAGAAATGCTCAAAAAGCTATCGGATCAAAAGCTGGTTCGTTATGTACCATATCGAGGAGTTACCCTGACCAAGAATGGTAGGAAGGCCGCTGCTGCCCTGGTCAGGCGGCATCGTCTGAGCGAGCGGTTCTTAGCTGACATACTTGGTCTTCCCTGGGAAGACCTTCACGAGGAAGCCTGCAAGTTCGAGCACATCATTAGCGAAAAGGTTGAGCAGAAGCTGCTCGAAGCGTTGGGAAATCCGAAAACGTGTCCTCATGGCAATCCCATTCCTTCCCCCATAGGAGAGATTGAGGAAGAGACCATCCAGCGTCTCTCGACCCTTCGGGCTCGGGATTCGGGGATTATTACAAAGGTCACCAACGAAAGTGCGGATTTTTTGCACTACCTGACCAGCTTAGGGCTTTTTCCAAAGGTTCACATTAAGGTGGACGAAGTAGCACCGTTTAGTGGGCCCATCTTAGTCCGAGTGGGTCACGCTACATATGCTTTAGGGAGAGGCGTCGCTTCGCAAATCTGGGTCAAGAGAACGAAGAGGACTTCTTAAGTGAAGTTTTGCCATACCATTGCTGCTCAATTAAAAGTTCCTGTCGATTTTATAATCGCCCTGGCCGGCAACCCCAACGTTGGCAAATCAGTAATATTTAATCAACTAACCGGGCTGGATGTGGTCACGGCCAACTATCCAGGCACGACTATAGAGCTGAATACGGCCGCTACCGGTTTAGACAATGTAACCATCGGCATCCTGGATCTTCCTGGAACCTACGGCCTGGGGGGTGTCTCTGATGATCAATGGGTGACAAGAAGGTGTGTCCTCGAGGGAAATCCCGCCGCCGTAATCTACATATGCGACGCCACCAATCTGGAAAGAAACCTTTACATGCTTCTTCAACTGCTCGACCTTAAGCTCCCGGTCGTAGTTGCTCTTAATCTAATGGACGAGGCCAAACGGTTTGGCTATTCCATTGACCACGAAAAGCTCTCCAGAATTCTCGGGATTCCCGTTGTTCCCACGGTGGCAGTGCGGGGGGAAGGTGTTCAAGAACTTCTTAAAACTGCAGTTCAGGTGGCTCAGGGAAAAATCAAGATCAACCCGATGAAGGTGAACTATGGACGAGACGTTGAGAAACACATTTCCGATCTTGAGGCAGTGCTTCTAAAAAAGCTGGAAGAGCCCCCCGATGGCGTTTCCATCCGCGCACTCTCCATTCTTCTTCTTGAGGGAGATAAAGAGTTTACCGAGGCTGTTAAGGAAATCTCCGGCGGCACCGAAGTTTTGGTTCAGGCACGGAAGCAGGCTGAGGAGATAAAGGCAGAGCACGGCGAATCCGCGAGTCTTCGGCTGAGTCGGGAGCGACACGGTTTAGCCGGCATGATCGGCGCCGCGGTAAAATCGGTGTCCGTGGGAAAGCTACCCCTTAGCCAGAAGTTGTGGAATTATACCATCGCACCTAGTACAGGAGTTCCCCTGCTCATTGTGGCCCTCCTGGGCATATTTGCTTTCCTGTTCTATGTCGGAACATTCTTAAGCGACATCTTCTCGGCTCTCTGGGGGCTGGGCCCTTCGCCACTTATAAAAACGATCTTCTTTACCCTCTTCGGTAAGGGAGTTTTAGCCCGCACGCTACTTTGGGGTTTTGATGGGGGAATCGAAGCGGCGTTGGCGGTGGGAATTCCTTACGTCCTCACTTTCTATTTCATCCTGGGTGTCTTGGAGGATACTGGATACCTGAACTCCATGGCGTTCTTGACCGACACCGTTATGCACCGGATGGGTCTGCACGGACGGGCAGTCATCCCCATGGTAGCCGGGGCGGGGTGCAATGTTCCGGCGATAATCGGCACCCGAGTTCTGCCAAGTGCGAGGGAAAGGTTCATCGCTTCCACATTGATAGTCTTGGTGCCCTGCAGCGCCAGGATCGCCGTTATTATGGGAGGAGTGTCCAAGTTCGCCGGCTGGGGCTATGGATTGGGAATTTTCGGAGTGACTCTTCTCTTGATCGGAGGAATTGGTTTCGGTTTGAACAAGATAATGCCGGGCAGGTCCTCAGGTCTGGTGATGGAGATGTTTCCTTTGAGGGTTCCTTCTCTCAAAACAACTCTGAAAAAGACCTGGTTTCGGTTCAAGGATTTTATCTTTGTGGCTTTGCCCATTGTAACTGTGGGTAGCCTCGTCCTGGGGCTTCTTTACGAGACCGGCTGGGTGTGGGCTATATCGGCGCCTCTAAAGCCTCTTATCGTAGGCTGGTTGGGACTTCCCCTCATCACCGGGCTGACGCTGTTCTTTTCGGTCTTAAGGAAAGAGCTTGCTCTGCAGTTCCTGGTGACCTTTGGCATTGCCAAATATGGCCCGGAGGCAAAGAATCTTCTCTTTTTCATGAACAAGACTCAACTTTTTGTTTATGGCCTGGTGACGGCGATCTATATTCCGTGTGTGGCCACTGTTGGTGTGCTGTGGCGCGAGTTGGGCTGGAAGAAAACGGCTGCCATTATCGTGCTTACCATGGGCGCGGCACTCCTCTTAGGGGGAATCGCCTACAGAGTTCTCTCTTTGTTTTAATTAGCGGACCTGAAAATTTGCGGACCTAAAGGTCCGCCTCTACGCAGTTTCTTGTAGTGGGCGATCTTTAGCCCCCACAAAGGCGTTGTAGAGGTCGACCTTTAGGTCGACTATTTCTTTTGATGTAATTTTTTGACCAGCTCTTCTATCAGTTTTATTTCATCGTCGGCCAGGCCAGTCATGTCGATCGCGGACTTAGGTACGTATTCTTCCTTCTTCTCTTTTAATTCTTCAGGCATCTCAAGAAAAAAGGAGTGAGGCTTGCCGAGATATCGGCAAAAGGCATCGAGCTCCTCCGCTGTCAGATCTCTTTCGCCTCTCTCTATCGCGGAGAGGATTCGCTGGGTCATGTGGATACCAAGCGCCCGCACACCTCTGGCGGCCTCTTCCTGGGTCTGAGGGATGCGGGCTCTTCTCAGCTGTTCGCCAATGAATTTTCTTTTGTTCAAAAAGGCTCCTTCTTAGGCAATTTTTAGCTATCATAGCACAATTTCCAAAAGTGTTTTCAAAATAAACTTGACATTTACCACAGACTGGTATAATTTAGTCGAAAATAGAAGATTTGATTCGATTATCCGATTTCGTGGAGGCAAAATATCTAAGGAGTAGCTGTGGATGGCGAGGTTCGTAAAACCAAGAAAATGAGAATTCTGGAAGAAATTTTTGATAAACCCATTGATGAGCTACTGCGAAAACTTTATGTCGAAGAAGACTTGCGGCTAAAGCAAATTTGTGAAATATTTATAGGGAAAGGAGTTCACCTAACTCCAGGGCCTCTTTCGCAATGGCTGGCCAGACTGAATATACCCAGTCGAACCTGGGGATTTCAAACAGGAGGAAGTTATGGGAAAAGAAGACAATCACAACAATCTGTACACGCCCAAAAACTATAAAGAGGGAGAACCTCCGTGCCCGGATTGCAAGCATCTATCCGCATCGGGCAATTTTTGTCTCCTGGGCAAACATAAGGAACCGGATTGCCCATTTTTCGAACCCTACATCCCCGAAGAAGAAGAGTCCTAACTCACATCTCCACTTAGAGAATTTCAAAAATCTATTGCTAATTTGGTATTATTAACTGAGACTTTAATAGGAGGTATCGTTTTGGCCGACGAGGTTTCGAGGGTACGCGTGCGCTTTGCGCCCAGCCCCACCGGACACCTGCATATCGGCGGCGCCAGAACCGCCCTCTTTAACTTTCTCTTCGCTCGTCATCAGGGGGGCACGTTTATTCTGCGCATCGAGGACACCGATCGCGAACGCTCCACCCTGGAGGCGGTGCGGCACATTATTGACGGACTAAGGTGGCTTCATCTCGACTGGGAAGAAGGTCCCGAAGTTGGCGGTGATTGCGGGCCCTATTTCCAGCTTGAGCGGCTACCCATCTACCAGAAGTTTGCTAAGGAATTGATTGAGCGCGGAAGAGCCTATTACTGCTACTGCACTCCGGAAGAGCTGGCCGAAAGGCGAGAAGAGATGCTGAAGAAGGGCATTCCACCCAAGTATGATGGCCGATGCCGCTTTCTAAGTGATGGGGAAAGGGAAAAGTTTATCGAAGAGGGTAGAAGTCGGGTTGTAAGATTTGCCACTCCCGATAAGGGCGAGACAGTGTTTAAGGACTTGATCAAGGGAAAAGTAGAATTTGTCAACAGTCTCCTCGATGATTTCGTCATGCTAAAATCTGAGGGAATTCCCACTTACAATTTCGCGGCTGTTGTTGACGACCATCTGATGAAAATAACCCACGTGATTAGAGGAGACGATCACATTTCGAATACTCCTCGGCAGATCCTGGTTTACAAGGCATTGGAATTCGATGACATACCGCTCTTTGCTCATCTCCCCATGATTCTGGGGCCTGACGGAACTCGTTTGAGCAAGCGTCACGGGGCCACTTCGGTGGTGGAGTATAAGGAGCTTGGTTATCTGCCGGAGGCACTGGTTAACTATCTGGCTCTGCTCGGTTGGGCAACCACCGATACCCAGGAGATGTTCTCCCTGGAAGAGTTGATTCAAAAGTTTTCTCTGGAGCGGGTTGGGAAGAGCTCGGCCATTTTTAGCCCGGAGAAGTTGGAGTGGATGAACGGTGAGTACATCAGAAAAACGGAGATAGAGACTCTTGCCAACGGAGCCATGCCCTTTTTGCAGAAGAAGGGTTACCTGCCTGAGCAGGTGACCGAGGAGCACCTAAAATATGCAAGGAAAGTTGTCGCTCTCGAACAGGAAAGACTGAAAACTCTGGCTGATATAGGGGAGCTGGCCGACTTCTTCTTCGTGGACAAAGTGGATTACGACGAGAATGCGGTGAAGAAGATGCTGAAGCAGGAATATGTTCCCGATCTAATGGAGAAGCTGAAGGCAAAACTGGCCAAACTCTCTCCCTTTGGTGCGGAGAATGTGGAGAGGACAATGAGAGCGCTGGCCGACGAGTTGGGCTTGAAGACAAGCCTTGTCTTTCATCCTCTGCGTGTGGCGGTTAGTGGTCGGATGATGGGACCCGGTCTGTTTGACATGGTCGAAGTTCTTGGCAAAGATCGAGTTTTAAAGCGCATCGACGATGCGCTACAATTATTACAGAAAGGCGATTAGTAATATAATAGAGGTTGCGTGGACTATTCGCGCAAGTGCTGGGGAGTCATCTAGTGGTAGGATACGAGACTCTGGATCTCGGTGCGGAGGTTCGAATCCTCCCTCCCCAGCCAGTAAGAATTGGAAAGGGGTTGGGAGGTAGCGCTTTCCGCGCCCGCTTCCGCGGAAAGCGCGTCAAATCCGCCTTTTTTGAAACTTGCGGATAGCCGCCGATCCTTTAAAAAGAAGTTCGAGCCGACAGTTTTTGCCATGATAGATAAATCATGGCAACTATTTTTTGCGCGCGCCATTTTGTGCGCTGAAAGCGCACTATTAACGAATTCTTGGAAAGGTTCGAGCCATTCAACGCCGTTTTGGGAAATTTCCTTAATTTTGGAGTTTAAGAGTGATTTTGTTTCAACCAGTTCATTCTTTTTCTTTTGGTAATCTTCTGGAGAAATAACTTTGTCTAAATATCCCTCAAGCAAGCGATCTGTTTTTTCCTCTGTTTCTTTGAGTTGAAGTTGGTAGGTCGAAATAATTCCTGTTGATTTCCCTGTTTCTTTATTTGCATCTTTTTTCGACCATTCAAGAAACTTTTTGGCGGCGTGCGGCGGCAAAGATGCTCGCAAAACAATTTCCTTTAGTTGTTTTTCAATTTCTTCTTTATCAATATATTTTTGCGAGCATTCTCCTTTTTTCTTGGAACAGCGATAATACACATACTCAACAGATCGATTTGTTCGTTTGTAATACTTGGTGTGTTTTTCGGCAGTAATTGCGCCGCCGCATTCGCCGCACTTGGCTAAACCTAGAAAATCAAAGAGATGTTTGTTATCTCTAACCTTACGGCTTTTTAATTTCACTACCTCTTGGCATTTATCAAAAAGTTTTTTGGAAATTAAGGGTTCTTGTTTTCCTTCATAGAGCTCGCCGCAAAATTTCATCACTCCATAGTAAAACGGATCAGTCAAAATTCTTTTGACTTTGTCCAAGTGAAGTACATGACCGGACGTATTGAAAATTTTGTTTTGGTTGAAAAATTTGCGGATATCTGCGTATCCATCGCCGCCGGTTGCAAAAAGCTGAAAAGCTTTTTGCACAAACTTGACTCTTTTTCTATCAATCTCAATCTGCTTGCTGATGTTTAAGTAACCAAATGGTGCTTTGTTTGGCCATTCGCCCCGACGAAGTTTTTGACGATTGCCCCTTTTTACATTTTCGGAAAGATTATCCACATAATATTTGCTTTGCCCAAAGGCAATATTAAGCATGAATTTTCCTTGCGGTGTATTTTCAAACCAAAAGCTGGGAAATTTTAGATCAAGGAGTGTTCCGGTATCTAATAAATAGATAATCTTTCCGCCGTCTACTGAATTTCTGGCCAAGCGGTCTGGATGCCACGACAAAATTCCATCAGCTTTCCCGTCCTCGATTTCTTTTAGGACTTCTGCAAATTTTTGTCGCCCGGGTTCCTTGGCGGTTTTACTCTCGGTAATAAAAGAAACAATCTTTAATCCTTCTTTTGCGGCGTGTTCTTCAAGTTCTGCAACTTGCGCCTCAATAGACAAAATTTGCCTGTCCGGTTCATCGGTTGATTTTCTGCAATAAGCAATGTATCTAATCATAGTTGTTTTTTAATCCTACCTTTTAAAAGTTCTTTAAGCGAACGATAGTGAGCAGGGCTTCTTTCCAAGAAGCTAATTTTTGCGTTTTTTTTCTTTCCTTTTCTTTTCCGGCAGCTGTCCGTAAGTTTCAAAAAAGGCGGATTTGACGCGCTTTCCGCGGAGGCGGGCGCGGAAAGCGCTACCTCCCAACCCCTTTCCAATTCTTACTGGCTGGCGGTTTACGAAAAATGTCGAACTTCATTTGATTAGCTCCAGCGCGGCGCCCCCACCCTCCGCGCCTCCGAAACTGTCGGCTTGAACTGTCCGCCTCTGGCGGACAAAAGAAAAAACGCAAAAATTTTAAAGAACTTTTTATAAATCTCAAATGGTGCATCCGGTGGACTCAACCCGATTGCTCGAATTGTCCGAATACGCCATTAAAAATAGCAATCGGTAAAAGTTGAGTCCACTTACAATATACATATATTTTGAAATAAACACAATAAGTTTTCGTTTTGTTGACATCAAGGAAATTTGCTATAATTAAACCACAAGACAAGAAAATAGAGAGAGCTATCTGTTTTAAAAATTCCATAAATTTTGAGCGGGCCGGTCTAGGACATTTTAGTCCTTATAACGATTGTCTCACATCAAGGCTAAATGGGACAACTTGAACGATTAAGGAGTAAGATTGGATATGGCGATGAATAAATGAAAGGAGGTGAAAAATATATGGCAACGAGAAAACAAACTGAAACAGCAAAGAAAAATATAAAGAAAGCGCAAAAGAAATGGCAAGATATGTCACCACGGGAACATTCTTTAGCTCA
>JBAQMN010000102.1:0-4311 GCA_049302895.1 Actinomycetota bacterium
CGGAACAGGTCCTGTCTCACCGTTCCAAACTCAACCTGAGGTAGAGCTGCAGGGTATTCGTAAAATTCCGTTCGGGCGCTGGCCACGTCGATGCGGAAGTCGTCGGGAAGAACGACCACAGCCGTGCCAAATTTTTCGTGGTAGGTGAGCCTGCCTGCAAACTTTTTTGCCATTCTCCTGGCAAACATGATACCATTGCCCTCCACCACCAGATCGATATCGAGATTTCGGTGGTTCATGATCAGATCCCTGACGAACCCTCCCACCAGATAGGCATTCAATCCGTTTTCCTCAGCCAGGGAGCCGATCTCAGTAAGAAGCGATCTCACTTTGTGAGGGAGAAGACTGTTAAGGCGAGACACGATCTCCTCGCGAGGAATTCTCGCTTTCGGCTCCGCAGACGCCCTGAAAGGCGAGAGGTAGCCCGGTCCATGAACCGCCCTGAGAGCTTCCCGCCGCGAGACTATGCCTACCACCTTTTTGTCTTCCACCACCGGCAACCGGTCGACTTCACTCTCGCTCAGCAGCTCCAGAATCTTGTGAAGTGGAGTCTCTGGGGAAATCGTCACGACCTTGCGGGACATGAATCCTTTGACCGGAGCGTGCGTAAGCCTGTGGGCCGCCGCCTTTTCCACGTCTCGCTTCGAAATGACCCCAACAAGTTTACCCTCTTCGATCACCGGTAACCCTGTCACGCCGTAGCGCTGCATCTCACTTTGGGCTTTCTTGACAGATGTTGTGATGTCGACCATTAAAGGTTTCGCCATTATCTCTTGAGCGAGGGGTGGCGGCTTGATCTGATGTGAAATCTCCTCAAGCAACTCCTCCTCAAGTCTCCTGATGGTGGCGCCCCTGACCGAAGCGCTCGCCGCCTGGGGATGCCCGCCACCACCAAACTTCTCAAGAAACTTGCCCATATCAATCTCACCGCGGCTTCTGGCGATGACATTCACTTGGTCCTTAAGTTGAAGTAAGGTGAAAACTATGTCCACGTTCTCGAGATCCCCCACCTTGTGCGTTAGAGTGGCCGCCGAATCCACGTATTCCGGAACCTTTGCGCTGGTGAACAGGACCTTCCTTCCTCTGACATCGATGATCCGGGCCGAATCAAGCAGCTTCTTCAAGAGCCCTCGCTGCTCTTCGTCGAGGGAGAAATCAAGAAAGCGGTGCACCACATCGATATTGGCGTTCTTCTGGACCAGAAAGCTCAGCGCCTCGGCATCCCGGTGGGTTGTGGCAGCATACGTCAGAGATCCTGTGTCCTCATGAATCCCCAGAGCGAAGAGAGTGGCTTCAAAGGGAGAGATGGGGATGTTCTTCTCTTGAAGCATTTCGACCAGAATGGTCGTCACCGCGCCGACTTCCGCTGAAAACTCCTTGGTCGCCTTGATGTCATCAGGTGTCGCCGGGTGATGATCAAAAACGACGGTTTCCACTCCCCTTCTTTTGACCACCCTCCCTAACTCTCCAAGACGCTCGGCAATCCTGGTATCCACCACGATGACCCGCTTTACTCTTACCGGATCGACCTGGCGAGCATCGAGAAAATCCAGAATATCCCGATGCAACTGAATAAACTCTCTCACATTCTTGTTCTGCGAGCCGGTGAAAACCAACTTCGCCCCTGGGAAAAGCTTCTGGGCGGCTACCATCGCCGCTAAGGAGTCGAAATCTGGATTCACGTGGCTCAGGATTATCTCCACAGCTTAATTCTCCTAATCTTACTTACAGTTTAGCAGACTTCAAAAAGCCCCGACTCCCCGTCGGGGCTTTTTGAAGATGTGCTTTGTGCCTCCACTTCAAACCGACTATCGAAGAGACCCCAGAAGAAAAAAGATAGAATAAACCGCTCCGATGATAAAGAGAATAACCAGGACGATAACGATTGCCCTTGCTGTAGGTGACATTTTTCCTCCTACCTGTGACCTTCTCGACTCGCTTCACTCGCTCGAACAATATTGTTCGAGCTTGTCCGCCGCAGGCGGGCTGGTCGAGAACTCCACTATAAGAGTTAGAATAATATCAAGTATTATAGCATACGCAAATTAGGAGAGAAGTTCTAAACTTTGAAGGCAGAGGGACAGAGATGGTTCACCGGACAGATGTCGCAGCGCACATTTATTGCGGCGCAGATCGCTCGACCATGATCGATCAAGACGTAAGTAAACGGGAACCACTCTTCCTTAGGAAGCACTCTCATCATGTCTTTCTCAATCTTTACCGGATCTTTCTCTTTTGTAAACGCTAACCTGAAAGTGACCCTCTTAACGTGAGTGTCAACGGCTACGCCCTCAACAAGGCCATAAGCATTCCCCAAAACTATGTTGGCGGTCTTGCGAGCGACTCCCGGAAGTTCAAGAATCTCATCCATCGTCCGGGGAATCTGGCCGTTAAACTTCTCAATGATCATATTGGCGGCAGCGATGATATTCCTGGCTTTATTATGGTAGAAACCGGTCGGCTTGATGTCCCCTTCGAACTCTTCAGGAGGAGCGTATGCGTAGTCTTCCACGATTCTGTACTTCTTGAAAAGATCAGTGGTGACCTCGTTCACCTTCTTGTCGGTACACTGCGCAGAAAGAATCACCGCCACCAGGAGTTCCAGTGGGTTTGAAAAATTCAAAGCGATCTTTGCGTTTGGATATTCCTCTTTTAAGAGTCTTATGATCTCACAAACGCGTTCTTCTTCTTTCACAAGAATCACCCTTGGGGAAAAAGAGTCTCTGTAGATTTAAGGATAATTTTACTATAAAATTAACGATGTGTCCCCTCATAGAAAGAAGCCGGAAACAAACACCATCGAAGCGGAAGTCTCAAGCCCCGAAGCTGCTCTGATAGAGCGAGGCTTTGCTCCGGCTCGTCTTCTCGCCTCTTTCAAATACCGGGATTACCGCTACTTCTTGAGCGGAGCCCTCCTTTCAAACATCGGCACCTGGATGCAGATGATCGCCCTGGGCTGGCTGGTACTGGCGATGACCAATTCCCCTTTTTACGTGGGTTTTGTCAACTTCACCGCCAATGCCCCCGTTTTCTTTATTGTGTTATTCGCAGGGGTGGCCGCTGACAGGCTTGACAGACGTAGCCTTATTATCTGGACCCAGACAGCCATGATGATATTCGCTTTCATCCTGGCCTTCCTGACCTCGGCTCACCGCATCAGCATCCCGCTCATCGTTGCAATAACACTGGCAACCGGCGTGAGCACAGCTTTCAACTTTCCCGCCTGGCAGGCGATCATCTCAGATATCGTGCCCAGAAAAGACCTTTTAAACGCCATCGCCTTGAACTCAGCCCAATTTCACACCGCGCGCCTGGTCGGGCCGGCCCTGGCTGGAATCGTACTGGGAGTGTGGGGCGCCGCCTCCAACTTCTACTTGAACGCCTTCAGCTTTCTCGCCGTCATCCTGGCTCTGCTCGCCATAAGACCTCAAAAGATTGAGAAGCCCGATACCAAAGAAAGTATTCGGGCCCACTTCATGAGAGGATTTCACTATGCCTGGAGACGTCCGGTGATTATCGCCTTGCTCGCAACCACGGGGCTGATTACCTTGTTTGGCATGCCCTTCGTCGCCCTGATGCCGATCTTTGCTCGCGATATTCTAAAGGTTGGGGCCAAAGGATTTGGATTTTTGTTGGCTGCCAATGGGTTCGGTGCTCTGGTTGGTGCGCTGACTGTCGCCTATCTCGCCCACACTGTGCGGCGGGAAACTTTAATCAAGATAGGAGCCACTCTTTTCGGAGTCTTTCTGATACTGTTCGCGCTCTCACACAATTTCTGGCTCTCGATGATTTTCTTAGCCGGCGTGGGTGGATCCTTCCTCCTGACCACCTCGTCGATAAACACCTCGCTCCAGCACCTTACACCCGGTGAGATGAGAGGAAGAATTATGAGCATGTTTGTCTGGGCGTTCTTAGGCATAATGCCCTTCGGCGCCCTCATCTTCGGGGCTGTTGCGGAAAAGTTCAATGCACCGCTGGCGGTCCTGATCGGAGGCAGTGTATGCGTACTTACCGGCCTGGTACTAACAATTAACCGCCACCTAATCAGACAGCCTACTTCTTAGCTCACTCTGCCTTATTCGGAATAGTCCACGCCAGCGGTTGACGTTTCCATAACTCTGACCCTTGTGACCTTTGCCTTATCGCTATTGATTCTTTCGCTCAGCCGCTGGTAAATGAATCTTGCAATGTTCTCCGAGCTCGGATTCACAGTGGTGAAATAGGAGAGTTCGTTAAGGTTCTTATGATCGAGCTCCTTCAGAATCTCGTCCGTCGCCTTTTTGATATCGTGAAAGTCAATCCCCAGACCTA
>JBAQMN010000103.1:0-7031 GCA_049302895.1 Actinomycetota bacterium
CGTGGTGACTGGTTGCCCGGGAGCCGCCTGGTGCCCCTGGGGTTTGCAGGACGCTCAAGCCTATGGTAAAAGACTCGACGAGATTTTCTATGGTCGGAGCGGTCTGCCCCACAAGTTCAAGATGGGAGTAACAGGCTGCCCCAACTCGTGCACCAAGCCGAATGAAAACGACGTAGGGTTTATGGGTGTTGCCGAGCCTGTCTTTGAAGAGACTGACGAGAAGAAGTGCATAAACTGCGGACTGTGTGAGGACGCATGCCCGGTTGGCGGTCTCAAACTTGTCGATGGCCTGCCGGTCATCGACCGTGAAAAGTGTGTGCACGATGTCAAGTGCGTGCTCATTTGCCCAAAAGATGTCTTAAAGATAAGGCGCCAGGGCTGGAACGTTTATGTCGGTGGAAAGTGGGGCAAGTTTCCCCAATTAGGAGTGCTGTTTGCTGAGTTCGTCTCCGATGATGAAGGTACCGAACTCGCCGAAAAGATTCTTAAAACCTACATCCGACTCTCACCAAAAGGAGAGCGCCTGGGAGAACTGGTCAACAGAATCGGACTGGAAACGTTTAAGCGGGAAGTGGACAAAGAGAAAGTCAAGAAGGAGGAAGCTCTGAGTGGGCACTGAAAAAACGCATTTCCTGGATCTAAGAGGGGTCATCTGCCCGATGAATTTCGTTAAGACAAAACTCAAGCTGGAGGAGCTGGCTGCTGGGGAACTTCTTGAGGTGCTTTTGGACGAGGGCGAACCAATCCGAAATGTTCCTCGCAGTGCTCAGGAGGAGGGACATAACGTTTTGGAGGTTGAGCGCCTGGGGTCTCATTACAGAGTACTGATCAAGAAAGGAGACGGCTAAAACTCGTAGGCGCGACTCCGCCGAAGGACGGACCGCCTACGGTGGTTTAGTCGCGCACAGGTGTCCGAATAAAGTCGAATCTACGAATAGGATAGGAGACAAGAATGGATGAATATGTTGAGCTACAAGATAAGACGGCACAGGAAGTGCTGGAGTGGGCACTCAAAACCTATGGCGACCGGGTTGCTCTGGCCTCGAGCTTTGGAGCCGAGGATGTAGTTCTGATCGATATGCTGGCAAGGATCGATCCCGGATCGCGAGTTTTTACCCTTGACACGGGAAGGCTTCCTCAGGAGACGCACGAGGTGACTGAGAAGATCCGTGACAAATACGGTCTCAAAATCGAGACCTACTACCCGGACACCAAAGCGGTCGAGGATATGGTAACCAAGTACGGGCCTAATCTCTTTTATAAGAGTGTCGAGCTCAGGAAGCTCTGCTGTGAGGTCAGGAAGGTTGAGCCGCTTAACAGGGCATTAAAAGAGCTCTCGGCCTGGATAACGGGCCTGAGAAGGGAGCAGTCGGTCACGCGAACTGAAGTTAAGAAAGCGGAGGCCGATCCGTCGCACGATTCAATCGTTAAGATTAATCCTTTGGCTGATTGGACCGAAGAGCAGGTCTGGAATTATATCAGGGAAAATGATGTTCCTTATAACGCTTTGCACGACCAGAATTATCCGAGCATTGGATGTCAACCCTGCACCAGAGCAATAAAACCTGGTGAGGATGTCAGAGCCGGGCGCTGGTGGTGGGAGGCTCCAGAGTACAAAGAGTGCGGCCTTCATCTTAAAGGTAAGTCGACCTAAAGGTCGACCTCTACAGTGTTTTGTAGAGTTGGTCGCCCTCTAGGTAGTTTTGTAGAGGCGGACCTTTAGGTCCGCAAGGAGTGTCGACCTAAAGGTCGACCTCTACAAAGAACTGCGTAGAGGCGGACCTTTAGGTCCGCTTAATAAGAGGTAACAAAGAAAACAAAGGTGGCAGACGTGACAAAGACAGGAACCATCGAACCACATGGGGGAAAACTGGTTAACCGAGAGGTTCAGGCCGACGAGAAGGCACACTTTGACGAAAGGGTCAAAGGTCTCAAGAAGATCAGGTTGGACTCCAGGCAAGCCTCTGATATTGAAATGATCGCGGTGGGTGCCTTCAGCCCTCTGGGGGGATTCGTCGGGAAGGAAGATTACCACAGCATCCTGCACAACATGCGGCTTAAGAATGGTCTCCCCTGGACGATTCCCATCACTCTATCCGTCACCAAAGACGAGGCAAAAGATTTTAAGGAAGGTGAAGACATCGCTCTCCGGAGTGAGGAGGGCGAAATCTTAGCCGTCCTTCGTTTGGAGGAAAAATATCTGGCCGAAAAGGACGAAGAGGCGCTGCAGGTCTATGGAACTCAGGACGCCAAACATCCCGGTGTAGCCTACCTCTATCAGAGTGGCGAGGTTCTTTTGGGTGGAAAAATTAATTTACTCCGTCGTCCCAAGCACACTGAATTTGAGAAGTACAGGTTTGATCCAAAGGATACTCGAAGGGTGTTTCGGGAGCGAGGCTGGAAGAGGATTGCCGGATTCCAAACCAGAAATCCTGTTCACCGGGCTCATGAGTACATCCAGAAGTGTGCTCTTGAAACCGTTGACGGTCTCTTCCTTCACCCCTTAGTTGGGGAGACGAAAGCCGATGACATTCCGGCAAAGGTCAGGATGCGTTGCTATGAGGTGTTGCTTGAGAATTACTACCCAGAGGATCGGGTGTTTATGGCAGTTCTCCCGGCTGCTATGAGATATGCCGGTCCCAAAGAGGCCATTTTCCACGCCATTGTGCGCAAGAACTATGGCTGCACCCATTTTATCGTCGGACGAGACCATGCCGGTGTTGGCGACTATTATGGCTCTTTCGATGCTCACTACATCTTTGACGAGTTCAGCCCTGATGAGTTGGGAATAACACCGTTATTTTTCGATTTTACCTTTTACTGCAGGCGATGTGGACAGATGACATCTTATAAAACCTGCCCACATCCCTCCGAGGATCATGCTTCACTGTCGGGGACAAAAGTTCGCGAGATGCTGAGGCGTGGGGAGGTTCCTCCGCCTGAGTTTACCCGGCCAGAGATTGCAGAGGTGCTAATAGAATGGGCAACCACACAGCGAGAATACCAGATTTAGGCAGAGGAAGTTGAAATGAGTGCTTTATTTGGGATTGGTCTGCTCGCTTTCTTTAGTGAATATATGGATGCCGCTCTCGGCATGGGCTACGGTACGACACTTACCCCGATACTTCTGATATTGGGTTTTAAGCCGTTGGAAGTGGTACCGGCTGTTCTTCTTTCTCAGTTTGTGACGAGTCTAACCGCAGGCTTTTTTCACCACAGATTCGGGAATGTCGACTTCAGGAGGGGCTCTCCCCACTTGAACATAGCTCTTGTATTAGCTCTATCTGGCATAATTGGTTCTTTCGCAGCGGTTTTTATCGCCATAAATATCCCGCAGTTGGTACTGAAAGTTTACATCGGAGTTATGGTTCTGGCTATCGGGATAGTTATGCTGGTCAACATGCATAAAAACTACGGTTTCTCGTGGAGAAAAATCACCGGATTGGGTTTGGTCGCCGCTTTCAATAAAGGGATAAGCGGCGGCGGTTACGGACCTGTGGTTACAGGTGGTCAAATCCTTTCGGGATTGGACGGGAAAAACGCCGTCGGCATTACTTCGTTAGCGGAAGGGCTAACTTGCGTGGTGGCGTTTTCGCTTTATTTCATGACGAGGAGTGTGGGGAGCTGGGGATTGGTTCCGTATGTGCTAATAGGAGCTATTATCTCGGTTCCCTTTTCAGCCGCCACTGTCAGAAGGCTGAATACCAAAACACTGCGTATTGCCATCGCCATTTTAACTATTCTGCTTGGGGCAGCGACACTTTTTAGGGTTGGGGTATAAAGAGTGACTGAAAGGAGCTCTTTTAAAGGGGAATATTCTCAGGGGAAAGTATTTCCCCTGAGTCATCCGTACGGAGGAGAGCATCGGGGAGGAACCGTGAGGTTCCTTCCTGAAGAGCGCGAGCAAGACCAGCGAGCTAGCGCGACGCTTGAGGTGTTTGAGAAGTGCTAACTCTGAGCCGCGATCATTTTGATATAATTGTTGAGCATGCCAGGAAAGAGTTTCCAAACGAGGCCTGCGGGATTCTGGCGGGTAGGGACGAGAAGGTTGAGAAGGTTGAGAAGGTTTATACCATGGCCAACATAGACAAGAGCCCAACAACTTACTTTATGGAACCAAAAGAGCAGTTCAGAGTGTTCAAGGAGATGCGGGAGAAGGGTCTGGAGCTTTTGGGCATTTATCACTCCCATGTGAGCACGCGGGCTTACCCGTCCTTTCACGATGTGGAGATGGCTTTTTATCCAGAGGCTTTATACCTTATAATATCCCTTGAGGATTTTGATCATCCTGACATCAGAGCTTTTGAGATCAGGGACCGAAAGATTGAGGAAAGGGATATTGAGATAGGGGAGTGAGAGATGAAAATTGAAGTGACAGTAAACGGTAAGAAAGAGCAGTTAGACCAGGGCAAAACCGTCCAGGCGTTGCTGGAGGAGAGGAAAATCAATCCTCGAGCTGTGGCTGTGGAAGTGAATTCGCAGGTTGTCGAGGCTGAAAAGTACGAGAGGACGATTTTGAATCCTGGGGATCAGATCGAGTTTCTGTATTATATGGGCGGTGGTTGCTTGAGCGGAGAGGCTAAGTTTGGTAAGGATGCGGCTGAGCTTATCGGCAATACACCTATGGTTAAGCTGAATCGGGTTGCCGGGAAGGATGCGGCAACGGTCTATGGCAAGCTGGAATCTTATAACCCTGGCGGAAGTGTCAAAGACCGCATCGGCCTGTCTATGATCGAGGCGGCGAAAAAGGAAGGAAAGCTTAAGCCTGGAGCGACGATAATCGAGCCGACCAGTGGAAATACTGGCATTTCGCTGGCTGTGGTGGCGGCCAGTTGGGGCTATCACTGCGTACTAACCATGCCGGAGTCGATGAGCGAGGAGAGAAGAGCGCTTTTGGCTGCTTTTGGGTCGGAGCTGATTTTGACACCAGCTATCGAAGGGATGATGGGAGCGGTGAAAAAGGCGGAGGAGTTGGTGGCCGAGAATCCCCACTATTTCATGCCTCAGCAGTTCAACAATCCGGCCAATCCGGAAATTCATCGTATAACAACAGCTCAGGAGATCATTGCGGCGATGAACGGGACGAAAGTGGATGCCTTTGTGTCTGGTGTCGGAACTGGTGGAACCATCACTGGTGTTGGTGAGGTCCTAAAGAGTCTGAATCCTAAGGTCAGAGTGGTGGCTGTGGAACCAGCCGCCTCTCCAGTGCTGTCCGGCGGCAAGCCTGGTCCCCACCGCATCCAGGGAATCGGAGCTGGATTTGTTCCCAAGGTTCTTAACGTTAACGTTATTGATGAGATTATAACTGTAAGTGACGAGGATGCTTATGAGATGTCTCAGCGGCTGGCTCTGGAGGAGGGGCTGCTGTTGGGAATCTCGTCTGGGGCAGCAGTAGTCGCGGCCATAAAGGTGGCGAGAAAACTTGGAAAGGGTAAGACTGTGGTGACGGTTCTGCCAGATACAGGAGAGCGATACCTGAGCCTCGCACCATATTTTAAATAGTCTGGGGAGTCGACCTAAAGGTCGACCTCTACATAGTTTTGTAGAGGCGGACCTTTAGGTCCGCAAGGAGAAGTAAATGGTGGAATTTACGGAAGAGCAGATAGAACGGTATAGCAGGCATATAATTCTGCCGGAAGTAGGTGGGGCAGGCCAGAAGAAGTTTCTCCAGGCAAAGATTCTTATCCTGGGTGCCGGCGGCCTGGGATCGCCGGCTGCTTTGTATCTTGCTGCGGCGGGTGTCGGCACACTGGGAATCGTCGACAGCGACGAGACCGACCTCTCCAATCTGCAACGGCAAATCCTTCACAACACCAAGGACATTGGCAGGCCGAAGGTGGAGTCGGCAAAAGAGAAGCTTTCCCTGCTTAATCCCGATGTTAAACTAAATCTCTACCACGCCAGGCTAACCTCTGAGAATATCCTGGATATAGTAAACGATTATGATGTTATCGTCGACGGAACCGACAATTTCACTACCAGATTTCTGGTTAATGATGCTTGCTTCATTGCTAAAAAACCCCTTGTCCACGGGGCAATTCTGAGGTTTGATGGTCAGGCAATGACCATAATTCCCGATGATGGTCCTTGCTACCGCTGCATTTTCAGGGAGCCACCTCCGCCGGGTGCCGTACCCAATTGCCAGCAGGCGGGTGTTTTAGGAGCGGTGGCCGGGGTAATCGGAACCATTCAGGCAGCCGAAGCCTTAAAAATTGTTCTAGGCAAAGGGCGGCTTTTGAAGGGGAGACTGCTGATCTTTGACGCGCTGGATATGACTTTCAGAGAGGTAAAGGCGAGAAAGGATCCGCACTGTCCTCTCTGTGGCGACAAGCCTACGATCACCAGTCTGGAGGACTACGAAGAAGTCTGCGCACCAGGTCAGGAGCAGTAAAGGTGAGTTCCTTCGCTTCTCTCAGGACAAGTTTTTAAAAATTTTTCCCAAAAAGTATTGACAAGAGAGAACTATTTCTCTTACAATGTTGACTAAGTTGATAGACTTTAGATAGATTAGCTTGGAAGGTGATAGTGCAATGAAATTATCAACAAAGGGTGAATACGCGACGAGAGCAGTTCTGTATCTCTCTCAGCGATATGGGGGAGAGGTTATTCAGATTCACGAAATCGCCAGACACGAAAAGATTCCTGTCAAGTATCTGGAGCAGATCCTGCTGGCGCTGAAAAACGCCGGAGTGCTCAGGAGCAAGAAAGGCGTCAAAGGGGGGTACTATCTGGCTCGGTCCCCGGAAGAAATCACCATGGGAGAAGTAGTAAGAGTTATGGATGGCGCTTTGGCTCCTATTAAGTGTGTGAGTACTAATTTCTACGAAAGATGTCCTGAGGAGCTAAGTTGTGGGATCAGAAACGTCTGGCTTGAAGTGAGAAATGCGGTAGCCAATATCTTGGACAACACAACCTTCGCCGACTTGTGTAAGGACATCGATCAGCAGCAAAAGATACTCACGTATCAGATATGATGATTGTATTGATTTGAGGAGGAGATAATGGGAGAGGTCAAAATCAAAAAAATCGAA
>JBAQMN010000104.1:0-1838 GCA_049302895.1 Actinomycetota bacterium
CCGCCGGATTGCGCGGGTCGTCTTCGGGGATTCCGGCCTCTATTTTCCCGACAAGGTCGGCGCCGACGTCCGCCGCCTTCGTGTAAATTCCGCCGCCGACCCGGGCGAAAACGCTGAGTAAACTACCGCCAAAGCCCAGGCCAATCAGGGCACCGAGATCTCTAAAAATAAGATAGATGCCGGTGATGCCGAGCAAGCCAAGGCCGACCACAAACATCCCGGTCACCGTTCCGCCTCGGAAAGCCACACCGAGAGCGGCGTTCAGGCCCTTCTTGGCCGCCTCTGTGGTTCGCACGTTGGCGCGGACGGTTACGTTCATTCCGATGTATCCGGCCGCCGCTGACAAAATCGCACCGACCAGGAACGATATGCCCGTCTCCCAACTAATGCCAAAGGTCAAAATCAAAAAAAGAATAACGGCAACAATGGCCACGGTGCGATACTGGCGGTTCAGATAGGCACGGGCTCCCTCCTGGATCGCCCGGCTGATCCGTTGCATCTCTTCTGTTCCCTGATCAAGCCGGAGGACCCAGTAGATTAGAATAATCGAATAGACGATAGCAACGCCAGCCGCAATCAATGCCCCACCAAGGGCAAGAGTTTGTATTTCCATTCACCCTCCTCTTATTGACTGATAGAATTATAAGAGCCTTGCCTTAAGAAAATCAACTCCAGCGTCTCTCCACTAAATGCAGAGCCCTGATAGACAAAAAGAGCCAGAGGAGACCGACTATATAGCCGCCTAAGACGTCGCTCGGCCAGTGGACTCCGAGATAGAGTCGGCTGAAGCCGATCAGAAGAACCAGAGCTGCCGTGGAGGACACGACAAGAATGCGGCTTACTTTAGATCTCGCGCGTGTGTACAGGATGAACGCAATCATTCCATAAAAAACTGTAGCAAGAAGGGCGTGACCGCTGGGGAAGCTGAAGCCGGTCGCAGGAATCACCCGAAAGAAGAGAGGACGAGGTCGGGCCGATTCCGCTTTCATAACCAAATCTATAAAGCCCGCTCCGATAGTTACGACTGTTAAGCTCAAGACGCTCTGCCAGAGGCGGCGATAAGCAAGAACAACAAAAGCAAGTAGAAACAGGATAGCCACAACGTACCTTGAACCTAAGTACGTTATAAAGATCATCAAAGAATCGAGCAAAGGATTCGACAAGCGATGAATAGCCAGGAGAAGAGAACGATCCAAAGATAGAAGACCCCTAATCGCCGCAGTCTCGAGAACTGCCCTGTCGATCAGGATCAATAACAAAATGGTGGCGAGAAGGCCACCAAGATACCAGCCCAAGGCTTTATAAACAGAGACCCTTTTTGTCATTCAGTTATTTTGCCCTGATTTCGGCAATAAGGTCAAGCACCCTTTGTTTTAGGTCGTCCCGAACGCGGCGGAAGGCAGTGATGACCTCATCGGGGCTTCCCCTTACTTTGCCAGGATCGGAAGTTGGCCAATGAAGGCGCTCTGCGCCTGGTAGAACGGGGCAGCTTTCTTCCATCTCAGTGCAAAGGCTTATGACAAAATCAAAGCTCATGTCTTTGAACTCTTCGACGGTTTTGGACCTCTGATTCGATATGTCGATACCGATTTCGTACATAACCTGGATGGCGAGGGGGTTTACGCCCGTCTCGTAAAGCCCAGCACTCTCGACTTCGACTACACCCTTGCCGTAATGCCTGGCCAGCCCCTCGGCCATCTGACTCCGTACAGAATTATGGACACAGAGAAACAGAACTTTCTTCACGGCATCTGCCCACCCTTTCGACGTCTGCCTATAGCTTATAGCTTACAACTTATAGCAAAAACCAAGAGATAAAACAAGCGGTCTTTAAGTCT
>JBAQMN010000105.1:0-11357 GCA_049302895.1 Actinomycetota bacterium
TACCAAGGTAGCCGAGGCATCCTGCCTCGGATTAGGAAGGCAGGGCAAGATGCCCTGCCCTGTGACAAGGAGCGCATTTGTTAGAAAAGGCGATTGAAATCGTTGATATGGCAATGAAGTCTGGAGCCGACGAGGTTGAAGCCTATATAAGCTCCAGTCGGGAAACGACTATTAGAGTTCGTCACTCTGATGTGGAAGTCTTCACCACGGCCATCACCAAGGGGCTTGGCATCCGTGTTTTCTTGGGAAAGAAACTGGGATACGCCTTCACCTCAGATTTGACCGAATCCGTGCTGCGAAAGACTGTTCAAGAGGCTATCGAGAACGCCAGGGTGTCGGCAGAGGATCGGTTCAACGGTTTACCAGACAAATTCGCCACCCTCGTCGAAGCCCGGCAAGAGTTAGGCATTTACTATCCAGAGCTTTTGACTACTCCCACTGAACGCAAACTCGACTTTGCTCTGTCCCTTGAAGAAAGCGCTCTCAAGTTTGACCCATTGATCGAGAGCTGTGAGGAGGTCGTTTATGCAGACGAGGAGAGAACTACAGCTCTGGCCAATTCAAAGGGATTCTCGGGCCAGACCAAAAGCACAAGCTGTTATGGTTTCCTCAGCGCTCTGGCTCGGGACAAGGACGAAACCCAGACTGGCTACTCCTTTATGGTTGGCCGCCGTCTCGAAGAGCTCGAAGGGAAAAAGACTGCTGAAGAGGCGGGGAAGCGGGCTCTATCACAGTTAGGCGCCCGGCCGATTTCTCCTCGGGTAACAACTGTTGTCTTTGATCCTTTGGTGGCGGCACAGATTTTGGCCTCCTTATCCATGGCCATAATGGCAGATGCCGCCCAGAAAGGTCGCTCCTTTCTTTCCGGAAAACTTGGGCACAAGGTCGCTTCTCCCCTGGTTTCCATTGTCGACGATGGTCTCCTTAAAGGGGGCCTGGGCACTTCTCCCTTTGACGATGAGGGTATCGCCAGTCGCCGAACCGGCGTAGTGGACGAAGGGATTCTAACGACTTTCTTGCACAGCACCTACACGGCCAGGAAGGAGAGAACAAAATCCACCGGAAACGGGAGAAGGGGCTCTTTCAAAAACGCTCCCACCCCAGCGCCATCCAATCTCTTTTTCGCTCCCGGGGAGATGTCAGGAGAAGATATAATTAGTCAGGTCTCGACCGGCTTCTATGTGACTTCTTTGCAAGGGATTCACGCCGGCGTAAACCCGGCGACGGGGCAGTTTTCGGTAGGCGCCGGTGGTCTCTGGATTGAAGGAGGCAAACCGTCCTTTCCCGTACGAGAGGCAACCATCGCCTCCACCTGGCCGGAGATTCTTAAAAACCTGGTCGCTGTGGGATCCGATCTGAGATTCATACCGGCAGGCGGAAGCGTCGGCGCACCCACGATAGCTGTCGAGAAGATGACTGTGGGCGGTCGCTGAAAAAATGTTTGCTTCCAGAAGCGTTTACAGGTATTATTAATTGCAAATAAAATAAGAGATTTTGTGAAAGGAGGTGAAAAAGATGGCTGAGACACCAATAACTCCTCCGGAAGGACAGAAAACGTCTACCGGCTTGGAACCAAACACTGCCGCTCTACTCGCCTACCTCTTAACCTGGGTAACCGGTCTGATCTTCTTCCTTATCGAAAAGGAAAATAAGTATGTTCGCTTCCACGCCATGCAGGCAATCCTCCTGGGAGTAGCCATAATTGTTATCTGGATAATTATTTTCATCGTGGACATAATCCTTGGTTATATTCCTATTCTGGGCGGGATTATCGCTCTTCTTCTTTCTCTTGTATTTTGGATTGGCTCGCTGGTTGTCTGGATTCTGATGATGGTAAAGGCCTACCAGGGCCAGATGTACAAACTCCCGGTGATTGGAGACATTGCCGAGAGAAACGTCTAAGAGGCAACCTTGCTCACATTTTGAGAGGAGTGATCAGATGAAAGGAGTAAAGAGAAGAAGCCTGCTCGTCCGGCAGGCGGCCCTGGCCGCTCTTTTGGGCAGCATAATGTTTGTTCTTAATGCCCTACCGCTGTTAGCGCAGACTGCGGAAGAGGAAGCGGCGGCGAGAGCAGTTACCGGGGCAGCTACCGGGGCTATACTCATAACAACGATATGCAGCATTATAGCAGCCGTTGTCGGACTGGTTGTTTGGATAGTTATAGCGGTGTGGGTCTACCGCGATGCCAAGAGAAGAGGGGCCCCTGAAGTTTTGTGGCTGATTATTGTCCTGCTCACGGGATTAATTGGTCTAATTATTTACCTGGTCGTACGGCCGAAAGAAGTAGTGGCTGGGGCAAAAAAGGAACAAGCACCACCCCCACCACCGCCGACAGAGCCGACCCCGCCAACGGCGGGGGGGCCAACGGAACCTTCTGCGTAAACGGCATAACGAAAAGCGTGATGAGTGTGCGCCCGTAGGTCCGAATTCATTCGGACATCGTTGCGCGATCAAACCACCGTAGGCGGTCCGTCCTTCGGCGGAATCGCGCCTACGGGTTATTGTCTTTGCAAAGAGATGGTAGCCGAGGCATCTTGCTTGTCCCGCTGCACTCTGGCGGGGCCTCGGCTCCAAGTGGCAGGGCAAGATGCCCTGCCCTGCTAAGCCTGTTGGGTAGGCGGTGTCTTTTCAGCTTCGGCCTTCCTTTTGACCAAAAAATAGTAGAGGATTGCAGCCACCCAGTACAGGCTGAAAACCCATGACGCCAGGAGTATCACCAGCCAGACAACTTTAGAGTTACCGGTGGAACCTGGGAAGTCCTTCTCGTCCCTCTGAATGCAGTCAACGAGCATAAGAATCCAGAAAACCAGAAAGGCGAGGGCGAGAATAACGATCAGTCCGATGCAGAATAGATAAACGAGGCCGAACCCGCCACACAGAGCGGCAGCGGCGGCTTCGCCGGCTCGGTCCTGGGTTTGTAGCAACATCCGTGCAGTTCCGATCATATCGGGAACACCCCCTTCTCCTTCTTGAACGGCCCAACTTCCAACTTATATAACACAGGAATCTGTTTGGTGTCAATCGGAAGAGTGATAAAATGTTTTTGTGAGATTCTGTGGGACCAAAGCATCGAAAGAGACCAAACAAAACCTATTTCCTGCTCGCTGCCGCGCTTATCTCAGCCCTTGCGGTCTTATTTGCGGCTGGCTGGGCACTGCTTAATCCTACAGTAATAGTTTTGCCTTTCAATGGTTCGCGAGAGGTTGACCCCAACCAGGGTGTCAAAATCCTGCCTGTTCCGGGGACAAGAATAGAGAAATTAGAGGCTAGGGTGGACGAAAGGCCCGCCGAGGTTCGCACTGATCAGGGGAGAATACTTTTTTACGGACGAGACGAGCTGGAAACAGACGCACGATACGAAATCAATCTCTCTCTTAAGAGTTTGACGGGAAGGAAAACTTATCGTCAGATCTCTTTTGCCACGGTGACGACGCCAAAGCCACTCCTCAATGGCAAAGAAACTTTAGTCCGATACGGAGAACGCATCTCCATCCGCTGGAACATCCCGATTAGAGGATTCAGATACACGTTGCCGTCAGGGCTGGAGAGTCGGATGACTCTGGACAGAAGCGGCAGGATCGGCCTGATAAGAATTCTCAACTATCGGCAGGGTCAGCAGTTCGACCTGAAAATAACGGATGCCATCGGGATAAACGGGCAGAGGATGCGCGAGAGCAACCCCGGCTATGTTCAGAGGGCAAGAACGACATCGCCTCTGGCCATCGATATTGATCCTGCCTATGGAATGCGTGGCCAGAGCAGATCCAGAGAGATCACCATCACATTCAGCGAAAACATTATTAACCACCAGGTGACTGAAGGTAGTCTCTCCATCGAGCCCCCAATACCAGGTACGCTAAACTGGTCTCAACCCAACCAGCTCAAGTTCACTCCCATCCAAAGCTGGGACTATGAGACGGAGGCCCATATCAAGCTGAAGAGGGGACCCAGTGGCGCCCAGGGAGCGAACGGAGGCTATGTCGAGGAAGATTTTGAGAGTTTCTTTGTTGTTATTCCTTACAAGCTGATCGATGTTAACCTGAGCACGCAGATCCTGGTTGCCTTCGAGGCTGGGGAACCCGTTTTCTCCTGTCTCGTTTCCAGTGGAAAACCCGGTTACGACACTCCTGCAGGGGAGTTCGGCATCTACGCCAAGCAGAGGTTTGCTGACATGGCGAACACCCCTGATATGCGCGAAACATATCTTGTCAAAGACGTACCCTTCGTAAACTGGGTTCGTCGAAGCGTAGCCATCCACGGTGTCTACTGGCACTCGAATTTTGGTCATGTCATGTCCCACGGCTGCATCGGTGTCTCAGTTGGCAACGCAGAGTGGATATACAACTGGGCGCCTGTGGGAACGCCGGTTGTTGTTCATTACTAAGCAGTGTAGTATAATTCCACCCATGGACCGGGTTAAGCGTTCTAGGCAGGCTTTGCTCTTAGTATCTTCCTTAGCCCTTCTCCTTTTTGCCTTTGGCTGCAGCCTGTCCCCCTCTGCTCAAATCAGCCCCCGAAACGGCTCTAAAGAAGTCGATCCTCGCCAGACCATCAAGGTTTCCACCGGGTTCCTAACCAGCATAGAGAGGATCGAGGTTTTCGCTAACGGCCAAGGGGTCGAGGCTAAGATTTCGTCCGAGGGTTCACTCCATTTAAACGGAAAAAAGACACTGGAGGCTGACACAAGATACGAAATTCTTCTCCATCTTAGAGGTTTCAGGAACAAAAGGGTCTCTCAGAGCTTCGCTTTCTCAACGGTAACCACTCCCCGGCCCCTCGTAAACAGCCAGGCGCTGGTTCTAAAGTATGGCGAGCCTATCCGCATCGCATGGAATACCCCCATCAAAAATTTCAAATACCTGCTCCCGCCAGGGATAGAGAGCAAGTCAAGAATCGAGAGAGATCGAAAAACGAGCGTAATCGAGATTCTTAATTACAAGCAGGGGCAGGTATTGGATCTCAAAGTCGTCGATGCCTGGGGTGTGAATGGCCATAGGTTGCGAGACCATAATCCAGGCTTTTCTCAACAGGTAGCCACCACCGCCCCCCTTGGCGCCGATATCGATCCTTCGTACGGGCAAATGCGAGTGGCGAGGTCGAAGGAAATCACCCTTACCTTCGGTGAGAACATCGTTAACCCGGAGGTTGCCGCACGTAATCTTATTATCCAGCCTGCGATCAATGGAAACGTGCTATGGAGTCGTCCTGACAAGCTGGTTTTTACTCCTACTGGAGCGTGGGACTACCAAGCTGAGGTTTCTGTAACTCTAAAGGGTGGCCCAGGCGGTCTCAAGGGAGCAAGCGGAAGCTACATCGAAGACGATTTCAAGAGTTATTTTGTCATTGCAACCTATAAGGTGATAGACGTCAACCTGAGCACCCAGACGCTCGTTTTGCTGGAGGGAGGAACACCCATCTTTTCTACGCTGGTGTCCACAGGCAAGCCCGGTTATGAGACACCCGCCGGTGAATTTTATGTCTATGCCAAGGATAGAGTGGTTGATATGGGGAGCACTCCGGAGGCCGTTGAGTTTTATTATGTCAAAGATGTCCCCTGGGTTCTCTGGTTCGAAGGCGGTTACAGTGTACACGGCACTTATTGGCACAATGAGTTCGGCCGGGTGAGATCTCATGGCTGTGTCAATGTTCCCGTTCCTGCCGCCGAACAAATCTATCGCTGGGCTCCTGTCGGGACCCCTGTTATCGTCCACTACTAAGCTCAAGTCTTCACTTTCTTCATTGCTTCGATGTAAACTATCGGCAACAGAGTGCCGAGGATAACCAGTCCCCAGTCAGCCAGACCAAGAAACTGGGTGTGAAACACCGGCCTTAAGAACGGAGTATAAATCACGGCAAGCTGAAGGACGAAGGAGGCTCCCACCGCCAGAAGGAGCGCCCGATTGTTAAAAAGACCAACCTGAAGAGCGGTCTTTGTCTCTGAACGGATGCTGAAGACGTAAAGAAGCTCCGCCAGCACCAGGGTGGTGAACAGTACGGTCCGCGCTACAGCCAGGTTCTTGTCGAAGACGTAGAAGGAGAGCAGAAACGCTCCAAGAGCTCCAATGGCCATCAGGAATCCTTTTGACAGCAATCGCACTTGTTGCCTGGTCTCTAAAATCCCGACCTCTTTTCTTCGAGGCGGTCGTTGCATTAGACCTGGTTCGGCAGCGTCGACCCCTAAAGCCGTAGCCGGCAAACCATCTGTGACCAGGTTTATCCATAAGATTTGTACTGGAAGTAACGGCAAAGGCAGGCCAAAAAGCATCGCCAGAAATATCACTAACACCTCACTAATGTTGCATGTGAGTAAGAAATAAACGAATTTTTTCAGATTGTTAAAAATGGCTCTACCTTCTCGGATCGCCGCCACGATGGTGGCGAAGTTGTCGTCGGTTAAGATCATGTCGGAGGCTTCCTTGGTGACGTCGGCGCCGATTTTTCCCATGGCCACGCCGATGTCCGCCCGCCTTAGGGCTGGCGCATCGTTTACTCCGTCGCCTGTCATTGCAATGACGTGACCTCGCGCTCTCAAGGCATCGATTATCTTTATTTTGTCTTCCGCCGAGGCTCTGGCGTAAATAGAGATATTCTGGGCCCTTTTTTCTAACTCTCTCACAGAAATCTTTGCCAGCTCCTCACCGGTTACGACCTCTTTGTCTCCGCTCAAGAGAGAGAGCTCACGCCCTATCGCCTCGGCCGTCAAGCGGTGATCGCCCGTAATCATGACCACTTGAATCTTGGCATTCTTACACTCCCTTAGGGCTTCGTATGCCTCCGGACGCGGCGGGTCGATCAGCCCCACCAGACCGACAAAAATGAGGTTTTGTTCTGCGGACTTGAGATCGGCTTGGGTTAAGGTTATCTCTGTGGTTTGTTCCACCTCTGGGAGCCGGATACTCTTAAAAGCAAATCCCAAAGTCCTAAAAGCTTTGTTAGCCAGTTCGCCGTTGTCCTTCAGGATCTCCTTTCGTCTCTCCTCCGTTAGAGGCCCTATGCCTTTGGCTGTGTAGATACGGTTGCATCGATTAAGGATGACCTCCGGCGCCCCCTTGGCGTTTACCACGTAGCGGCCGGCCACGTGGCCCATGCGGTCGACAATCTGTTCATGGATCGTGGTCATCATTTTCCTGTCGGAATCGAAGGGAATCTCAGAGATGCGAGGAAACTCTGAGACGACAGACTCTTTACTCAAATCCGCTTGTTCAGCGGCGATTAATAGAGCCACCTCTGTGGGGTCTCCGATGTAGATATCCTCGGCACCCTTTCGGGCGTCGTTACAAAGGGCTCCAATGGTGAGAAGGGTTTTGAGCCGCTCCTCTTTCTTCGGTGTAATTCTTCTCTTGTCTTCGAAAAACCCGTCGTCTCTCACCCTGACCATTAGCTCCTTGGTTTTAATCGCCCCCACTCTCATCTCATTCCTGGTCAGGGTGCCCGTTTTGTCGGTGCAGATAACGGTGGCTGATCCCAGGGTTTCTACGGCTGGCAGTCTTCTTATCACTGCATTCTTCTTTGCCATGCGTTCGAGGCCCAAAGCGAGCGTGATGGTGACGATGGCCGGCAAGCCCTCGGGAATAGCCGCCACTGCCAGGCTCACGGCAGCCAGAGACATCAGGCTCAAGTCGTTGCCGCGTAACACACCGAGTCCCAGGACAACTCCGGCGATAATCAGGCAGGCTACAGCGATTCGCTTTCCGACGCTTGCCAATTCTTCCTGAAGAGGTGTTTCCTTCTCCTCCGGAGCCTGCACAAGCTCGGCGATTTTCCCCATCTCAGAATCGGCTCCGGTGGAAACCACGATGGCGCTGCCGCGACCGCTGGCTATGCTTGTCCCCATGTAGAGCATGTTACTGCGATCCAGGAGGGAAAGGTCTTCCCTCAGCTGCTCTTTGCCCTCTTTGGTGTGGGTATGGGATTCCCCCGTCAAAATTGCCTCATTTACAGTGAGATTGGCGGCGTCGACCAGCCGTGCATCGGCTGGGATACGGTCGCCGGTTTCTACCAGAATCAAGTCCCCGGGGACGAGCTCTCGAGCGTAAATCTCCCTTTCTTTGCCGTTTCTTATGGCGTGGGCGGTGGGGGCCGTCAGTTTTCTCAAGGCCGCAATGGCGTGTTCGGCCTTCCGTTCTTGGACGAAGCCAAGAATGGCGTTGACAACGACTATAAAGGAGATTACAGCGGCGTCGAGGGTCTCTCTAAGGAGCACCGCAGAGATAAAAATGGCGGCGAGAAGAACCCAGATCATGAAGTCATTGAACTGGGCAAGTAAGCGGACGACGGGAGAGACTCTCTTTCTCTCGGGGAGCTCGTTTGGTCCGAAGCGAGAGAGCGTCGCCAGGGCCTCCTCTTCCGTCAGGCCTTTTTTGAGGTGGGTTTTGAGCCGCTCTGCCGTTTCTTTTACACTGAGAGCGTGCCACGGTTTTGTTTCTCTAACGATCTCCATGTCCATTTTCTTCTCAGGCTTAGTTATCGGCATCTTTAATTCCATAATTAATTCCTAAAAAGTTAATTATTTCACATTCTAACAATAAGTTTAAGGTAGATGGGCAGCATCCGCAACTCGGAGTAATTTTCTAAGCCGCCTTGAGATTTGGATAGCCAATGGTATAATAAATCAGCGGTGAAGTGTAGGCGCCTGTAGCCACGGCTTTCAAGCCGGGGACTCTTAATTGAAGGAGGTATGTTATGGCAGAAAAGATTACGCTAAGCATAATCAAGGCGGACGTAGGTGGCTATGTGGGGCACTCCGCTACTCATCCCGCCCTACTTGAGAAGGCGGAGGAATCGGCGGCCAAAGCCAAGAAGGACGGCTTGATCATCGACTTCTTTATCGGGCACTGTGGTGATGACACGGCTCTGATCATGACTCACCAGCATGGCCCCAACGACGAGAAGATCCACGGTTTCGCCTGGCAGACCTTTGAGGCTATGACGGAGGTGGCCCGGGAGTATGGACAGTACGGCGTGGGCCAGGATCTCTTAACCGACACCTTCTCTGGTAATTTGAAGGGAATGGGTCCAGGCTATGCTGAGATGGATTTCGAAGAGCGACCCAGTGAGCCTGTAATCTGTTACCTGGCGGACAAAACGGAGCCGGGAGCCTGGAACATGCCGCTCTATAAAATGTTTGCCGACCCCTTTAATACGGCTGGCCTGGTTATCGACACCCACATGCATCAGGGTTTCGATTTTCAGGTCGACGATCTGTACGAGGCCCAGAAAATCATATTTCACTGCCCCGAAGAGATCTATAGTATGCTCGTATTCATTGGGGCACCAGCTAGATATGTTATTAAGCAGGTCTTTTCCAAGCTGACTGGTGAGGTTGTGGCGGCAACATCGACTCAAAGACTTTCTCTTATGGCTGGACGCTACGTGGGAAAGGACGATCCGGTTATGGCTGTTCGGTGTCAGAGTGGACTGCCGGCTGTAGGGGAAGCGATGGAGCCCTTCTCCTTTCCCCACCTCGTGGCAGGCTGGATGAGGGGGTCTCATCACGGGCCGTTGATGCCAGTGTCGATGAAGGACGCCACGCCGACGAGATTCGATGGGCCACCTCGAGTAGTCGCATTAGGTTTTCAGATAACTAAGGGGAAGCTAATCGGTCCACGGGATATGTTCGCTGATGTGAGTTTCGATCGCGCTCGTAAGATAGCAAATAACGTTGCCGACTATTTGAGAAGACACGGACCCTTCGAGCCCCATCGCCTCGGTCTGGAGGAAATGGAATACACAACCATGCCTCAAATAATGGAAAAACTCAAAGACCGGTGGGAGAAAGAGGAAGAGTAGTCAAGGTTAGGCCGGCTTCGATCCCATCAGGCACTCGGCCAGTATAGGTTCACTAGCCACGTTGGTTACAGCCAGAACCTCATCGTCTGCCTGAAGTACGGTCGTTCCTTTCGGTATTAGAATCTCATTGTCGCGGATGATTGTAACGAGGACCGCGTCCGGCGGCAAACCCAGATCCTTAATGGGCTTTCCAATGGAGGGACAATCACCAGTCAGGGTAAGCTCGACCAGGGCGACGTCGCCCTTCCTCAGCTTGAGCAGGGTAACCAAATCTCCTATGGTCACTTCTTCCTGAAGTAGCTTCGCAATCATCTCGGTATTGTTTACTGGGATATCGACGCCGAACTTTTTTGTAAACAGCCAGGCGTTCCTGGGATTGTTGATTCGCGCAATGGTCAAAGGGAGTTCATACTCATATTTGCTTAGCAGACAGACAACCAGATTATCTTCGTCGTGCCCGGTTACTGCTACTGCGGCGTCCGCCTTTGACAATCTCGCTTCGTCGAGAATATAGGGCTCGCAGCCATCTCCGCAGATAATCGTCGCACCGGGAATCTCCTCAGATATCTTCGCACACTGTTCCCGACGCTCCTCAACCAGGGTAACCTCGTGATTGGCTTCCCTGAGCATCCTTGCCAGGTACGAACCAACTTTTCCTCCGCCAACTATCACCACAAACACAGATTATCCTCCTTCTCTTACCAAATCAAAATTTAAAATTAAAATGACAATCCAAAATTCAGAATATTGTTCGAGCTTGTCGAGAACCCTTTCTTCTCGACTCGCGAAGTTTATCCTGAGCCTGTCGAAGGGCTCGCTCGAAGAATAAGGAATCATCGAATCTTTTCAAATTTGCTGATATATTTTTGCATTTTGATTTGTAATTATTCATTTTACATTTTCTTTATGGGGCCAGCATCCTCTTTAATTTAGGCAAAGCTGTCGTAAGCACAACTAACTTGACGAGATCGTGCTCCTGGAAGACGGCACCCGCCGTTGGTATGAAGGATTTCCCTCCCCGCACAATGGCTGAGATCAGTATCTCTCCCGGAATGGATATGTCGTCAACAGTTCTGCCAACCAGGCGCGGTGGAATCTCGATTCTGGCCAGCTGCACTTCTCCATCTCCAAAGGTTGCTTCCGTTGTAATCTCGGTGTGAAGTACTAATGTGAGAATCTCATTAGAGGCCCACGTCACCGTGGAGACGGTTGGTATCCCTAGTCGACGGTAAATTTCGGCTCGGCGTGGCTCGTATATGCGAGCAACCACTTTAGGAACTCTGTATATATCTTTTGCGATGGTGGCTGCCACAACATTTGAGTTATCACCACTTGTCACTGAGATAAAGGCATCGGCACGCTCGATTCCTGCCTTCTTGAGGGCCTCACCGTCGAATACAAAGCCTTTAACAGTTATACCTTTGAATGTCTTTCCTAAGCGCTCAAATGAAGTTGGATCTTTGTCAACAACGGCGACATCGTGGCCTTCCATTGACAGCCTGTTTGCCAGAGATGACCCAACTCTCCCACACCCAGCGACAATAACCTTCATGCCTTACCTCCTGTG
>JBAQMN010000106.1:0-4929 GCA_049302895.1 Actinomycetota bacterium
GGGCGACGTTCAAGGAGGGAGAGAAGATGGGTGCCAAAGAGGAGCTTGAAAAATACCTGAAGGACAACGGGGTCTCTTTTGAGGAGATGGTCCACGCCGAGGTTTATACGGCGCAGGAGGTGGCCGCGGCTCAGCACGTCTCTGGCCAGGAGTTGGCGAAGGTTGTGATGGTCAACGCCGATGGCGAGACGGTTATGCTGGTCCTCCCGGCAAGCTACCGGGTAGATTTTGAGAAACTCAAGAGCGTTCTCGGAAAAACAGACATCAGTCTGGCCAAGGAGGAAGAGTTTCAGCACGTGTTCCCCGACTGCGAGGTAGGAGCAATGCCTCCCTTCGGCAATCTTTTTAACATACCTGTCTATGTCGACGAGTCTTTGACCGCCGATCCTGAGATTGTTTTTCAGGCAGGGACCCATGTTCATACCATGAAGATTAAGTACGCCGACTATGAAAGGCTGGTCAAACCCAAGGTTGCTGATTTCGCGGTACACTTAGCTTAGCTCTCCAACCCCCTTCTTTTAAAATAAACGTTCCCGTTTTCGAGAACCCGGTCGCGAGCTTGTCATTATTGGTTTTTGGTATAACTTCATGTAAAATTTAATTAAACCCTATATAGAGAGATTCCTTATCGATGGAAGGAGGGAAGATGGCCGATAAACTGACTATGGTTGTTTTCAGTGGTGAGCTGGATCGAGCGTTGGGCGCCTTCATCTTAGCGACCACGGCGGCCTCGATGGGCATGGAGGTGACAATGTTTTTCACCTTTTGGGGGCTAAACATCATCAAAAAACCGACGGGTTATATCAGGAGTAAAGGCATCATGAAGCGTATGCTTAATAGATTGAATCGTGGCGGAGCCAACAGACTTCCTTTCTCGAGATTCAACATGCTCGGTATGGGACCCTGGATGATGAAGAAGCTCATGGCTGAGGTTAAGATGCCGTCGGTTCAAGAAATGATTGCCATGGCCAAGGGAATGGGAGTTAAGATGATAGTCTGCACGACGAGCTGTGGCGTCTTGGGAATTCCCAACGATGCCTTTATTCCGGAGGCAGATACTTTTGCTGGAGCAGCTACCTTTCTGGACGAGGCAAAGAACTCGAAGGTAACTTTGTTTATATAACCGATAGTCGACCTAAAGGTCGACCTCTACAGGTTTTGTAGGGGCGGACCTTTAGGTCCGCATGGGAGGACAAAATGGAAGCTGATGCCACGTTAGACTGCCTGGGATTATTTTGCCCGGTGCCTATCGTCAGAACCTCGGAACGGTTCAAGCAGCTCAAGATGGGGGAAGTGCTTGAGGTTGTCGCCGACGACCCTGGCATAAAGATGGACATGCCTGCCTGGTGCAAGAATACCGGCAATGAACTCCTCGGCATCGAGGAGGAGAATGGCACTTACAAAGTCTATGTTCGAAAGATGAGGGAATAGCGAAAATTGCACGCAGTAGTTTGCATCAAGCAGGTGCCCGACACCACCGAAGTAAAAATCGATCCCAAAACAAACACCCTCATGAGAAAGGGTGTGCCCTCCATTGCCAATCCTTACGACCTCCATGCCTTGGAGGAGGCTCTGCATCTCAAGGATCGGTATGGTGGAAAAGTTACAGCTATAAGCATGGGGCCAACGCAGGCTCGAGAGGTAATCAAGAAAGCTATATCTTTGGGAGCCGACGACGGTATTCTTCTTTGCGATGTGGTTTTTGCCGGGTCTGATACCCTAGCTACCTCCTACATTCTATCCCAGGCCATACGCGAAATTAACGAGAGGGAGAGAGTAGATGTCATTTTAGTAGGCAAACAAGCAATCGACGGAGATACTGCTCAGGTCGGTCCGGGCATCGCTACGAGACTGGGAATCCCTCCCCTGACATATGTTCTCAGAATCGACGACGTGGATCTAAAAGGGAGAAAGATCAGAGTGGAGAGGATGCTGGAAACCGGAAGAGAGGTTGTAGAGGCGTCTCTCCCTGTTTTGCTAACCACAGTGAAGGAGGCCAACGAAGTCAGATACGCCTCCCTCCCTAATCTCGTCAAGGCGATAAGACACGAAGTCAAAGTTTGGAACAAGAACTCGTTTCCACTCGATCCATCCCAGTGTGGCCTCAAGGGTTCGCCAACACAGGTGAAAAAGATTTTTGCACCGCCTGCCAGGGAGATAAAGGTTGAGATTATTCCCGACGGAGAGAAGGCTCCCGAGCAAGCGGCCGCTCTCTTAGCAGAAAAGTTGGATCTCAAATTATAGGTGATAGACAACGGTGAACAGCGTGAGTTTATCAGACTACAAAGACGTCTGGGTTTTTATTGAACAGATCGATGGAAAAATCTCTGACGTCTCATGGGAACTGATGGGAATAGGTCGGCAGCTTGCCGACGAGCGAAAGGCAAAACTGTCGGGGGTTCTTTTGGGATCGCAGGTCGCCGGTCTTGCCAGTGAAGCGTTCTATCGTGGTGCCGATTCCGTCTATGTCATGGATGGCCCGATTCTCAAGGATTACAGAACGCGTGCCTACACCCAAGGAATTGTTGAGCTGGCAAGAAAGTACAAGCCCGAGACCTTCCTCATCGGAGCGACGACTTTGGGGCGCGATTTGTCTGGCGCGGTGGCCACAGAGCTTAGAACGGGCTTGACAGCGGATTGCACAGGGCTTTCTATCGATCCGGAAACCGGCCTTCTTCAACAGACGCGCCCGGCCTTTGGCGGACACATAATGGCCACTATCTACTGTGCCGAGAAGCGGCCTCAGATGGCAACGGTTAGGCCGAGGGTGATGCGGATGCCTCCAAGAGATCCCTCGAGAACAGGGGAAATCGTCTCAGAAAAACTTGGGCTTACCGAGGAAGACGTTAAGACAAAGCGAATCGATTTCATCGAGGAAGTGGGCAAGGCTCTTCACATCGCCGATGCCCGGGTGATTGTGTCCGGTGGTCGAGGTTTGGGCGAGGCCAAGAATTTCTCTTTATTGAAGGAGCTGGCGTCCGTAATTGGCGGCACGGTGGGCTCCTCCCGACCGCCGGTTGACGCCGGCTGGATTTCGCCGGAGCACCAGGTAGGGCAGACTGGTAATACAGTGAGGCCAAAGGTCTATTTCGCCATTGGGATCTCCGGAGCAATTCAGCATCTGGTGGGCATGCAGGGCTCCGACATAATAGTGGCCATTAACAAGGATACCAACGCACCTATCTTCAAGGTGGCTCACTACGGGATTGTGGGAGATCTTTTTAGGGTGGTACCGGCTTTGACCAAAACTTTTCGGGAAAGGATGAAGAAATCGTAGCTTCGGGCGAACAATTTGACGTTATCATTGTGGGTGCCGGCCCGGCCGGACTGTCCGCCGCCTACACGGGAGCAAAGGCGGGGCTTAAGGTTATCGTCTTTGAGCGGGGAGAGTTTCCTGGTAGCAAGAACATGATGGGCGGTATTTTTTATCGGCACGCCATGGACGAGATAATACCGGAATTTTGGAAAGAGGCACCTCTTGAGCGTCCCATTGTCGAGTATCGCTACTGGCTTTTGTCTAAAGATTCGGGCTCAAGTTTCTCCTTCCGTTCGAAGGATTTCGGTAAGGAGCCGTACAATGGCTTCAGCATCCTCCGGGCGAAATTCGATCGCTGGTTTGCCGAAAAGGTTGTGGAAGCGGGCGCGCTACTGGTCCCTGAAACCCTTGTTGAGAAGCTTATCAAAAAGGATGATGCCGTCGTTGGTGTTCAGACGGGCCGAGCGGAGGGGGACGTCTACGCCCCGGTGGTTATCATAGCTGATGGCGCCAATTCTCTTCTTGCGCGTGACGCTGGAATTCATGCGGAGTGGCGCGGTGACCAGCTGGGTTTGGGGGTGAAGGAAATCATCTCCCTTCCCAAAGAAACCATCGAGGGCCGTTTCAATCTCGAGGGTAACGAAGGGGTTGGAATACAACTTTTGGGAGAGATAACAAAGGGGCTGACCGGAGGCGGGTTTATTTATACCAATGTCGATTCCCTCGCCATCGGAGTGATTGCCCTTGTCGGGGATATTGCCAACAACGACATCTGTCCCAACGATCTTATAGAGGATATGAAAAACCATCCCCTGATCAAGCCGCTAATCGCGGACGGAGAGGTCAAAGAGTATTCGGCTCATTTTGTTCCGGAGGGAGGCTACAGATCGATTCCAACCCTTTACGGGGATGGATGGATGTTGGCCGGGGATGCGGCCATGTTGGTCAACACTGTTCGAGGCGAGGGAGCGAATCTCGCCATAACGTCCGGGAAGCTCGCCGCGGAAACGGCTATCAGGGCGAAAGACAAGGGTGACTTTTCCAAAAGTTCGCTGTCTCTATACAAAAAAATGCTTGACGAAAGTTATGTTTTAAAAGATCTAAAGAAGTATAAGGACTTCGGCAGATTTCTACACAGCCATCCACAGATTACGGCGCTGTACCCTCAGCTCCTTGAAGACGTGGCTCGAGCCGAATTTGCCGTCGATGGCATCCCCAAGGAAGTCAAGGGGAAGCAAACGCGGAAGAAGATAAGGGAGAAGACCTCGCTTTTAAAGATAGCCCGAGATCTCTACGGGGGATGGAGAGCACTGAAGTGAAGCTTGAAGACAAGCTTTTCCTTAATCGTTTTATAGTCGATGACCGTCCGCACCTTAGGATTATCTCACCGGAGATCTGCGAGAAGTGCCCCAAAAAGCAGTGTGTCTATTCGTGCCCTTCAGGTGTTTATCAGTGGAATGAGAAGAGTAAAACAATGCACGTGGCTTACGAGGACTGCCTGGAGTGTGGCACCTGCCGAATTGTCTGTCAGGAATTTAACAACATCGAGTGGCGATACCCGCGCGGCGGATTCGGCGTCTCCTTCAAATTCGGCTAGTGCTAAACTTAAGGTGTGAGTTGTTGATATGCCTTGTGGGTTCTCGCGTGGGCGCTTAGCTCAGGGGGAGAGCGCT
>JBAQMN010000107.1:0-2909 GCA_049302895.1 Actinomycetota bacterium
GTCACCGGTCAGTTTAAGTACGAAGACGCTCTGCTCAAACGAGCCAGCTTTCTCGGTGCCGACCTGTCAAAAGGCTGTCTGGCAATGATAGTCGACCTGGACAAATTCGAAGATGCAATCATCGAGAAAAAGCTAAGTGAGCAGGAAATCCAGCGAGTCAAGCGGGAACTGTTTAATGCGGTTGATTCCGCCGTGCGCGGTGGCTATAAGACCAGCCTGGTCAGTCTGAAAAGTGATAATGTGATTGTCCTGCTTACACCTGATCGTGTGGTAGACGAATTTGAATTCTTGAGGGAAGCGAAGGTCTTAGCTCAAGAGGTGCAGACGGTGTGTCGCTCGCGGCTGCCTGACTTTACCATATCTGTCGGCCTAGGCAGATACTATTCGGATCTCAAGCGTCTTGATAAGACCTTTCATGAGGCTCAGACGGCTCTGGGGATTAGTCGGCGACTGGGAGAGACGCAGGCCATTGTCTCTTTCGAAGACGTTGGCACCTACAAGCTGCTCCTGCGTGTTATGGAGGAAGATCCTGAGGAACTGGAGAGGCTGTACCAGGAATCCGTGGCGAGGCTCGTCGCCTACGATCTGGAGCATCGAAGCGACCTGGTCAAAACGCTTGAGACCTACCTTAAGAATAACCAGAACCTGAATCAGACCGCTGAGGAACTGTTTACCCATCGCCACACGGTGCGCTATCGTCTGGAAAGAATTCTATCTCTGACCGGACTTGATATTAACAGGACGGAGGATCTGGAGAAGCTCAATTTAGGCTTGAAGGCGATGCGCCTTCTGTCTCAACTCTAAAACCTACTGGGACTTAGTCTCCCTCTTCCTCCTCTTTTTTAATATCTCCTCTTTAGGAACAAGCCAGAGCCAATCTGCTAACTTTATCCATCTGTACAAAATATTGCCTATGAAATTTATCATTATGGCCAAAGACACAAGACTCTTTGACAGGCTAAGTTGGTGCCAGAGCCGGAAATTTCTTAGCGAGGAGGTGGATGGGCGTCCTTAATGCTGCAAAAAGTATCTATGGAAAAGAGAAATTGAGGTAGGAATGATGAGTAGAAAGGTGATTTATTTTTCAGTAATTCTTGGCTGGATGTTTGGTTTCCTGGCCAACTCGGCCTATGCATATGCTAAAGAGAGCGCAGTAGCCAATCCCGGTGACACAACTTGGGTGCTTGTCTCGACGGCTCTGGTCATGTTGATGACCCCGGCGGTGGGTCTGTTCTACGCCGGGATGGTCAGGAAGAAGAACGCTCTATCTACGCTGATGATGTGCGTAGTCCTACTGGCCCTCATTTCTGTTCAGTGGGTTCTGTATGGATATAGCCTATCTTTTGGGCCGGACAAAGGAGGCATCATTGGCAGCCTGGCATGGGCTGGCCTTGCTACGGTCGGACAGGCCCCGAACGCTAGTTATGCAGCGACCATTCCCCACCTGGCTTTTATGATCTTTCAGGCGATGTTTGCGGCCATTACGGTGGCACTGATTGTCGGAAGTATTGTTGAGCGGATAAAGTTCAGCGCGTTTCTAATTTTCTCCCTTGTCTGGGCGACTCTGGTGTACGACCCAATCGCCCACTGGGTCTGGGGAATCGGTGGATGGCTGCGTAGCTTTGGGGTTTTGGACTTTGCCGGGGGTACGGTAGTCCACGTCAACGCTGGTATTTCCGCTCTCGCTCTGGCTCTGGTTCTCGGCGCACGTAAGGGATATGGAAAAGACAACATGGAGCCCCATAACATTCCGCTGGTTGTGCTCGGGGCGGGACTGTTGTGGTTTGGGTGGTTTGGCTTCAACGGAGGGAGCGCTCTGGCCGCCAATGGTCTGGCGGCAAACGCCTTTGTTGTCACCAATACGGCAGCAGCCGCAGCCGCAGTGACCTGGACGATCTTAAGCTGGATCGACCAGAAACCTGGTGCGCTCGGCTTCGCTACGGGCGCTGTGGCCGGTCTGGTCGCCATTACGCCGGCTTCTGGATATGTCGGACCACTGGCCGCCATAGCTATTGGGATAGGCGCCAGCGTTATTTGCTATTACGCAGTTGTATTGAGAATGAGGTTGAGGATAGACGAGTCCCTGGACGTTTTAGGCGTGCATGGCGTTGGTGGTACCGTGGGGGCGATCGCCACTGGTATCTTTGCCAGTAAGGCGATCAACGCCGCGGGAGCCAACGGCCTTTTGTTCGGCAATCCGAAGCAGCTGCTTGTTCAGCTAGCAACGGTCGGCATCGTCTTAGCTTACGCCTTCGTCATGACCTGGATTATTGCCAAGGTAATCGACGTGACCATAGGTTTGCGTGTTGCCAACAAAGAAGAAGACGTCGGTCTAGACCTGGCCCAGCATGCGGAAACCGCCTATTCTCAAAGAGGATAGGGAGAGTGGCGACATGATAAAGGTCGAGGCTATTATCAGGCAAGAAAAACTGAGTGCGATAAAGGATGCTCTGGAAGAAAAGGGTGTTTCCGGCATGACGATTGAGGATGTTCAGGGTCGGGGTCGCCAGAAGGGGATTCAGTTGGAGTGGCGTGTCGGTAAGTATAATGTCGAATTTTTGCCCAAGATTAAGTTGGAGATAATCTGCAAAGACAGTGAATGTGAGGATATTATCGATACCATCATCGAGTCTGCCCGGACGGGCGAAGTGGGCGATGGGAAGATCTTTATTTCGGAAATCAAAGATATTGTGAGAGTTCGCACGGGAGAAAGAGGAGAAATAGCCATTTAGGAGGTAAATGGATGAAACCCGAGGACGTTGGGAAGTTGGTCAAAGAGAAAGGTATAAAGATCGTTGATCTAAAGTTCAATGATCTGCCCGAAATAGACGCCTTACGTCTCATACCGCATCCCTACGAGTTTTATCTCTATTTCGATATTTAGATTTGCTATACTTTAAGTGTGTTAA
>JBAQMN010000108.1:0-12554 GCA_049302895.1 Actinomycetota bacterium
AGTCGTGGCGCATGTGGGGGTTGACGTGGACCGTTACGTCCGCCACGTTCTTAATCTTTCTCATGATCTTACGTTTAACCTCATTAGCAATGGAGTGCCCTTGAGCAACAGTTGCCTCAGCATCGATCTGTACATCCACATCGGCCAGAATGTATTGTCCCATACTGCGCGCTTTGACCTGGTCTACATGCTCAACGCCTTCGGTTTCCGCGACAAGTTGGGCCATCTCGCGAATTGTCTCGGCGCTCGGGATGGTATCCATCAATCCGGTAAAAGAACTCCTGACGATCCGAAAACCGACCCGCAGAATAAATACCGAAACCACCAGAGCCGCCACAGGATCGAGGATCCTGTATCCAAGACGAGCACCAGCAATACCCACCAGAGTCGCGATAGAGGTAATAGCGTCTTTCCGATGATCCCAGGCACTGGCTATCAGGGCCGGACTGTTGAGTCTTTTTCCAACCCTGTAGACATATTGAAAGAGCCCCTCCTTTATACCAATGGTTGCAATTGCCGCTATCAGAGCAATTAGACCAGGGATGGGCAGTACGATACCGGGTGTGAAGATAGAGCGCAAAGCGGCGGCAATGATGACGATGCCCGCTCCAGTCACGACGAATCCAATTATGCCCGCTCCTATTGTTTCCGCTTTGCCATGCCCATAAGGGTGCTCGGCGTCAACGGGCTTGCGGGAAATCCTGAGGGAGACGAGCACGATCACCGAAGCCAGGGTGTCGCCGGCAGACTCCAGCGCATCGGCGACCATGGCCTGGCTTCTTCCCAGAACGCCGGCCAATCCCTTAAAGATTGTCAGGACAATTGTAGAAAAGACGCCGAACCAGCTGACCTTCTCACCCTGAATATATCCAGCTGTAATTGAGGAAGGTCTTGCTTTGTCTCTCACTTCCAATCTCCTTGGGATTTATAACATCTCTGCTATCTGGATAGCGTTCAGAGCGGCGCCTTTGCGAAGGTTATCCGAAACAATCCACATATTCAGGCCATTCTCGACAGATTCGTCTTCACGAATGCGCCCTACATAACAGGCATCATCGCCCGCAGACAAAATGGGAGTGGGATAGGCTGAGCTCGGAGGATCGTCGATGACTATCACGCCGGGAGCCTTTTCGAGCAACCTCCGGGCTTCGTCGGGTGTGATCTTCTCCTCCGTTTCGATGTTCACAGCCTCGCTGTGTGCAATAAAGACGGGAACCCTTACACAGGTGGCGGTTATTCCTATCTCCTCGTCGTGTAGAATTTTCCTGGTCTCACCCACCATTTTCATCTCTTCCCTGGTGTAGACGTTCTCCAGAAACACGTCAATCTCAGGAATGAGGTTGAAGGCGATCTGATGAGGGTACACTTTGGGCTCAAAATTCTCACCTGCCAGTAGAGCTCGAGACTGCTCGTAGAGTTCCTGCATGGCGTTGTGTCCGGTGCCAGATACGGACTGGAAGGTAGTAACGACGATTCTTTTTATCCGAGATCTGTCGTACAGGGGCTTTAAGACAACCACCATCTGAATGGTGGAGCAGTTAGGATTGGCGATGATCCCTTGATGCCATTTTATATCTTCTGGATTTATTTCGGGAACAACGAGTGGGACCTTTGGATCCATGCGGAAAGCGCTGCTGTTGTCGATAACTACAGCGCCCATCTTCGCTGCATCAGGAGCAAACTTCCTGCTCCGATCGGCACCAGCGGAGAAAAGCGCGATATCAATATCCTTAAAAGAGGTACTTTTCAGCAGCTCGACGGGTATTTCCTCACCTTTAAAAGGCAAGTTTCTTCCCACCGACTTTTCAGAGGCGAGGAGCTTCAGATTCTTAACAGGAAAATTCCTCTCCTCGAGAATTTCTCTCATTTTTTGGCCAACGGCGCCGGTCGCTCCGACCACCACTACCCTATACTCTCTCACCCGCAACCTCCTGGTTGACTTGCACCATACGCCTAATCCAGTAAGTTCAAAATATTGTTCGAGCTTGTCGAGAACTCTTCGGCTCTACTCAGGACATGCTTCTCGACTCGTCCCTCGACGAAGTTTATCCCGAGCGAAGTCGAGGGACTCGGGACTCGCTCGAAGAATATTCTAATAGTGTTCGAGCATGGTCGAGAACCGAGCTTGTCGAGAACTCCACTTTTAATGCAAGCTTTTCTTGCCGAGCTTGAATTTTTTGTGGAGAGTTTGCACCGCTTTTTCCACCATATCTCTTCTAATCACACATGAAATCTTGATCGGCGAGGTGCTGATCATCTCGATGTTGATTTTCTCCTTGGCCAGAGCGGAAAACATGTCGGCCGCCACTCCCGGATGTGTTCGCATACCCGCCCCGACCAACGCAACACTGGCAATGTCCTTGTCGTAAGTGGACCCACGTGCGCCCAGTCCAGGTATAAGCTTGTCGATTACGGAGTGACTCTTTCTAAGATCACTCTCACTTACCGTAAATGAGATATCGGTGAAACCTTCTTCGCTGACGTTTTGAATAATCATGTCCACGTTTATGTTTGCGCCGGTCAGCGCGCGAAAAACCTTTGCCGCGATGCCCGGGCGGTCAGGCACTCCTAATATGGTTACCTTCGCCTGTCCGACGTCGAAAGTCACCCCACTTATAATAGGCCTCTCCATCATTTCCTCTTCCCCCTTAATTAAGGTGCCAACCTCGTTGTTAAAGCTCGACCGCACATGGATCGGGACATCGTTATTTCTCCCGTACTCTACGGCTCGAAGCTGCAAAACCTCGGCTCCGCTCGCCGCCATCTCCAACATCTCGTCGTATGATATCACAGGCAGTTTTCTGGCATCAGTTACGACTCGAGGATTCGCTGTGTAAATCCCGTCCACATCAGTGTAGATCTCACACAATTCAGCTTTTAGTTTTGCCGCCAAGGCAATAGCCGTAATGTCCGAACCCCCTCTGCCAAGGGTCGTTATGTCCTGGTCAACGGTTACACCCTGGAAACCAGCCACGATAACGATTCTCCCCCCCTTAAGCTCCCTCATGATCCTCTCGGTTCTCAGATCTACAATACGCGCTTTGGTGTGCGCAGTGTCGGTAACGATTCCGGCCTGCGGTCCTGAGAAGGAAATGGCATCGTATCCGAGGGCCTGGATGGCCATGGCCAACAAAGCCGTGGAGACCTGCTCCCCCGTAGCCAAAAGAACATCGATTTCCCGCTCCGAGGGATGAGAAGTTATCGCATAAGCCTTCTTTAACAGCTCATCAGTGGTGTCCCCAAGAGCGGAAACTACGGCAACCACGTCCCGACCAGATTCTTTGGTCTTAACAACCCGCCTGGCCACATTTTTTATTCGCTCAATATTCGCAACAGAAGTTCCACCGTATTTCTGTACGATTATAGACATTCTCGATCCCTCGTATAGGTTCTGGTGCGGGACTAGAAAGTCCCGCCTATCCGGTTTGGTCTTTCTCCCCTTTTTTCTTCTCTTTCCTTTTAGGTTTTTCCTTTTCGACCACTCTCAATAGCGCCTCAACTACCTTAGGATCGAACTGACTGCCGGATTCCCGCCGAATCTCTTTTGCCGCTTCTCTCTTACTCAAGGCCGACCGGTACGGTCTGTCGGAAGTCATCGCCTCGAAGGCATCGGCAACCGCCAGAATCCTGGCTCCCAGGAGTATCTCTTCCGCCTTTATTTTATCAGGATAACCTTCGCCAATAAATCGCTCGTGGTGATGGGCGACCGCTTCCAGAACCGGCCAGGGAAACTCGATTGGGGAAAGAATCTGCGCACTCAGGGTGGGATGCGTCTCCAGTATCTGCCTCTCCTCATGACTGAGCATCACAGGTTTCCTCAAGAGCTCTTCACTGATGCCTATCTTTCCCACGTCGTGAAGATAAGCAGCTATTTCTATCCCCCTGATCTCATCGGCAGTCATACCCAACTCTTTTGCGATCTCCACGGCGATTTTGGCCACGCCCTTGGAATGACCACGGCTGTAAGGATCTTTGGCATCGATAGCCTGAGCCATCGCCCGGGTGGTCTGCGCGTAACTCTGATAGAGCCGGTCATAAAGGTCACTTCGTTCAATAGCCACGGCGATGTGGCTGGCCATGCCGGCCACAGATTGAACTTTCTCCTGGGTAAAGGGTGCCTCGGAGGGACTGAAGACGATCACCAAGCCCTTCATTTTTTCCTCGACTCTTAAGGGAAAGACGTATAAGAAATGAATCTCCTTGAGAGGGACAACCCTTCTCAATATGGGAGCTTGCTCAGCTTCAAGAAGAAGAGTTTCGCCCTTCGAAAGCTTCTCGGCACCCTCCTCACCAAAAACTCTGCTTAAATCCTTTCTCCCAAGCTCTCGCCGATTATGAGCTTCGACCGCTTCTTCGGGAAAACCCCGACTGAACTGGATTTTTAGTCTATCCTGCTCATCAAAGAGCATTATAGCCGCGGTTTCGGTCTCGAAAGTCCGGCTAATCTCGTCAAGGATGTAGTTTTCGATGTCTGGCAGGCTTGCCAGGGAATTCAACACGCCACTCACCCGATAGCAGGTGGCCAGGACCTGAACCATGCTATTAAAGGTTTTGCCGAGACGATCCATCTCCTGCGTGGGCAGCAGCGGAACTTTATAGTCGAAATTTCCCGCAGAGACCTGATTTATACCCTCAGCTACGGCTGAAACCGGGCCGAGTACGACCCTTCGCCCGTGCCAGTAGAAGAATCCGACGAGCCCCAATCCCAACACGAGACCGGCGCCTATGATGATTCGCACCCACAGAACATAGGGATAGACCTCCGCCACCGGACGGGCAATGATCACACCCCAGCGTGCTTTACTGACGGGAGTGAAGGAGAGAACTCTCTCTAAATTGTCAAAATTAACTACAATCGTGCCTTCCTGGCCGCGGAGAACCCTCTTTGCCGGCTCAGAGACTCCGATGTTTTCTTGCCTGAGAACCCTCTCCTGATCAGGATGAAAAATTAGGGTTCCGCGCCGGTCGACCAGGACCGGATAGCCTCGCTCACCGATTTTTAGACGGCTCAGGAACTCTCCTATCTCACTCTTCCTTATAGAGACCAGACCATTAACGACTCCTAAAGTTTCGCCCCCAGTTCCCGTGATTGGTGCTGTGGCAACTATTACCGGCTCTCCGCTTTCGATAAAAACATCGGAGAAATGCACTTTTCGCGTTCGCATGGCTTCCCTGAAATACTCGGCATTGGAATAGTTCTTGCCAATAAACTCTGGATTGGGCGGCACATGAGTGATCATAATCCCCCGACTGTCAAGGATATAGATTCTGTTCAAATGGGGTGACAGTTTCAGCGCGTGAAGTAAGGCCGATTCCCGCTCCGCGGGATCCACAGACTGGACGGCCGGAATAGAAGCAATCGCCTCGACCCCTCGCTCGATCTCTTCCAGATGCTGTTCGATCCGCAGGGCGACCATACGACTAAGATTAAGGCTGTCTCTATCCGCTTGCTTAGTGAAAAGACCTGGGATATAAATCTGGACAAAAACGAAAGCGGTAACGAGGAATACAAGAGCGATCAGGGCGACAAGTATAAACTGAAAACGAAGGCTGTAGCGCCAGGTGATCCAGCTCTGCCCCATAGATTCACCCTTATTCCGGTTTCTTATCGCTCACGGCGCAAAGTCTCAATAGCCTTTCCCAGTCGCGGTCAACCTGATCTTGAATTTCCTTGAGAAGGGTCTCGTTCTCCGGCTTGAAAAGGTGCTTGAACCGCCCTTGAGATTTAAACCACTCAGACACTGGTTTTTTTTGCCTTGGCTGGTAGGTGAGATGCCACACACCGTCCTCAACCTCATAGAGGGGCCAGGAGCAAGTCTCCACCGCCAACCGGGCAAATTTTATCGTCTCCTCGGACGGAAAACGCCAGCCCCGCGGGCAAGGAGAGATCACGTTCAAGAAAGAAGGACCGTTCCAGGCCAGTGCCTTCTCGACCTTGCCGATTAAGTCTCTCCAGTGACTGGGCGAGGCCTGAGCGACATAAGATCCGCTGTGGGCAGCCATTATAGCTGTCATATCCTTCCTCGACTCTCTCTTTCCCGCCTGCGCAGCTCCAACCGAGGTTGTGGTAGTCCATGCCCCGCGCGGAGTCGCAGAGGAGCGTTGAATTCCTGTGTTCATATAGGCCTGGTTATCGTAACAGACGTAGAGCATTCTGTGACCGCGCTCAAAGACGCCGGAAAGAGCCTGAAGCCCGATGTCATATGTGCCTCCGTCTCCACCGATAGCAATGAAATTGAAATCCTGTTTCACCTTTCCACGACGCTTTAAGGCGTTGTAAGCTGCCTCCACTCCGCTTATAGTGGCTGCCACATTTTCAAAAGCATCATGAATAAAGGAGACTTTCCAGGCTGTGTAAGGATAGATGGTGGTTGAAACCTCAAGGCAGCCGGTCGCGCACCCCACCACCACAGGGTTTGTCGTAGCCATGAGAATCTGCCTTATTACAATGGATGCACCACAGCCAGCGCAGAGCCGCTGTCCGCCTGTGAAGAGCTCCTCTTTTGCAGCCAATTCCTTAAGGGTAGCCATCAGAAGCCACCTCCTATTCTCTTAGGCCCAGATAGGCGATCTTCTTGTGAATCTTGCCGGTCTCGACGATCTTCTGTAGGTTTTGGAAAACCCTTCTCACTTCCTCCGGTCCCAGGTCACGACCGCCCAGGCCATAAACAAAGTTAACCACTGGCACTTTTCCGCCGGTTTCGTATAGAGCCGATTGGATCTCGTTGAAAACCGGACCGCCGAATCCGGCCATGCCGTCGGAACGGTCGAGGACGGCAACGGCTTTTAGCCGGGAGAGAACAGACACCAGCTCCTCAACGGGGAAGGGTCTGAAAACACGAAGTTTTAGCAGTCCAGCACGAACCCCCTCCTCCCGCATCTCATCGACGACAACCTTTGCAGTGCCAGCCGCTGAGCCGAGAATGACGATTCCTATCTCAGCATCGGCCAACCGGTAGTCCTCAAACAGGCCGTAGTTTCTCCCTGACAGAAGACCGTACTCCTTGCCTACGTTGACGATGACATTTTTGGATCTCTTCATCGCTTCGATCTGTGCCCGCTTAAACTCGAAGTAATAGCCATAAAGGCTGTCAAAGGCCCCCCAGGTAACCGGTTTTTCCGGATCAAGCAACGGGTAAAGAGGCGTTCTTTCTCCTGTGAAGCTCTTTACGTCGTCGTCGTCCAGTAGATTCACTCGATCAATTGAATGGCTGATGGTGTAGCCGTCCATCATTACCATGACGGGAAGCAAAACATCCTCATGCTCGGCGATGCGAACTGCCTGGATAGTGTTGTCGTACGCTTCTTGGGCGCTCTCCGAAAAAATTTGAATCCAGCCGGAATCCCGCGCACCCATGCTGTCGCTGTGGTCACAGTGAATGTTTATCGGTGCGCTTAGGGTTCGGCTGACGTTAAACATGACGATGGGAAGCCTCAATCCCGAAGCGATATACAGAATCTCCCACATCAGAGCGAGACCCTGAGAGCTTGTCGCCGTCATGGCTCGAGCACCAGCCGCCGAAGCACCTACACAGGCACTCATGGCGCTGTGCTCACTCTCCACTGCCACAAACTCAGTTTTCACATTTCCCCCCGCGACATAGTCGGCAAAATTCTCAATGATAGCAATCTGCGGGGTTATAGGATAAGCCGCCACCACATCGGGCTCGATAGCCCTCATGGCTTCGGCAACAGCACTGTTACCCGTGATCGCAACTATTTTAGTCATGAACTTCCTCCTCTGACCGAGCGCTACGCACGCTCTTTAACCATGGTAATAGCTTTTATCGGGCACTCCTCGGCGCATATGCCGCATCCCTTGCAGTGGTCGAGATCGAATCCGACAATCTTTCCGTCTTTAACCAGAATAGACGAGTCAGGGCAGAACATCACGCACAGGAGACAGTTGTTACACTTTTCAGAAAGCTCCGGCCGAAAAGTGCGCCATCCCCCTGTTTCATACTGAGCAGCCGTTCCCGCCTCCGGGATAACCGCTCCGACGGGGTGCTTAGTCCAATCCCACTTCTTGATATCTGAAAAGTCCCACTTTTTCACTCAGATTTCACTTCTTCATAAGCTCTCTCAACCGCTTTGATGTTCCCCTCTACGATCTCGGCACTGAATTTTTTGCTGAACGATTCGCTCAGGTGATTCACCACATTCTCAAGGGAAAGAATGCCTGTTGCTTTGAGTAGTGCTCCCATCATCGGTGTGTTTGGAATAGGCTTTCCGATGGTCTCCAGGGAAATCGTGGTCGCATCCACAGTGAAAATCTTTCTCCCCAGAATTCCCAGCCTCTTCCTCACGGCTTCCGGACTCTCATTGGTGTTAACTATAATCACCCCATCCCCCTCTAAGCCCTCGGCTACGTCAACGACACCGATCAGAGTGGGATCAAGAACTATAACAATATCCGGATTGGTGATACCACAGCGCAGGTTGATGGGTTCGGTGCTCACCCGACTGAAAGCCTGAATAGGCGCGCCCATCCGTTCCGGCCCATACTCCGGAAAGGACTGAAAGTGTTTTCCTTCGGTCAGGACGGCCTCCGCCAGCAGTGCACCGGCAGTAACTACACCCTGACCCCCACGACCATGCCATCTTATCTCAAGCAGCTCAGCCATCTAAGCTCCTTTCTCACGCTACATCTCTCTTCTGCCTTTGAGAGCAGAGCCCAAGGTGACCTCATCGGCGTACTCCAGGTCTCCTCCCACCGGGAGGCCACTTGCCAGGCGCGTCACTCTGACTTCTAAAGGTCTGATAAGTTTGGCCAGATACATGGCGGTTGCTTCTCCTTCGATGTTTGGATTGGTAGCCAGAACTATCTCTTTGATCCGCCCATCGTTCAGCCTTCCGAGAAGCTCCTTTATTCTCAAATCCTCCGGGCCAATGCCGTCGATGGGTGAGATAGCTCCCCCAAGGACGTGATATCCGCCTTTAAACTCTCCTGTCTTTTCGATGGCGACTATGTCTCGCGGCTCCTCAACCACGCAGACTATAGAGCTGTCACGCTTTTCGTCCTTGCAAAACTCGCACAAATCCTCATCTGTGACATTCCAGCACACCGGACAAAACCTAACTTTATCCTTGACACAAACAATGGCATCAGCCAGACTCTTTGCTTCCTCAGACTTGATCTTCAAAAGGTAAAATGCCAACCGCTGCGCCGACTTAGGCCCGATTCCAGGCAGTTTCGATAATTCTTCGATTAGATTGGCTACCGGCGTCGCATACATAAAGAAACTCCTGAATTTGTAGCTGCCGACCTTTAGGTCGGCCTTTCCAAAGCGGGCCTAAAGGTCCGCCTCTACATAATAAGGCCGGGAATACCGAGGCCTCTACATTAGACCAGGAACATTAAGGCCACCGGTCATCCCGTGAAGCTTCTGCTCCTGTAGCCCTTTAGCCTTCTCTAACACCTCGTTCACGGCGACTATTATCATATCTTCTAAAATCCCTTTATCTCCAGCGTCCATCGCATCAGGGTTTATGTCAATCTCGAGAATTTCTCCCTGGCCGTTCCCCACAACCTTCACCATACCTCCACCCGATGTGGCCTCCATCTTCTCATCTTTTAGATCATCCTGGATCTTGGCCATATCCTTTTGCATCTTCTGAACCTGTTTCATCATCTGATTGTAATCTATCTTCATGGCTCCTCCTCTTCGACAACCCTTGCTCCAAAACTATCCCTGACCAGTTTGACTACGTCCTCTTCGGAGAGGTTGCCTTTCTCCGCAGAGGTGGATATGTCTCTCTGGTCAGACCGAGGCAAGGTGCCTCGGCTACCAAGCTTTTCCGACTCCTGTTCTGTGGGAGTCGTAGAGACTTCCCCGCCAGTTTCCTGCCCTTCAAGCTGGCACTGGATCTTAAGTGGAGCACCCAAAACCTCCTTTAGTGTTTCTTCAAAAACTGCTATGTTTGGAGCCTTCTCCACTTCTTTCTTGTGAAAATCTGATCTGGCCTTAAACCCTAAAATAACCGTGTCTTCCGTAACCGCCACAGGCCAGCACTCAAAAGCCAGAGCATATGTTGAGATCTTTTTTCCCCGTAGTCTTTTGAGAATGACATCCCAGGCCCGTTGGACTTTTTGTAGATCAACCATCGGGTCAGTGGAAACTTGTTCGACGTTTGTCAAAGGTTTCTCAGTCGAGGCACGCTCAGTTCGTTCTTCTATTTTTTCCGTAGGGGCCGACCTCTGTGTCGGCCCTGGGCGGACAGAGACATTCTCAAATCTTGCTTCAAGCCTTGCGATTCGCTCCACCAAATCTTCCGTCGAACTCCTTAACTCAAGCTTTGTCATTTTAACCAGAGCCACTTCCAGAAGAAGCCGGGCATCCTGGCTGTACCTCATAGAATTATAGGCGTCACCAAGGGCATTAATTATCGAAACCACCCGTGAATGATCAAAACTACCTGCTTGAGACCTGAGCCTTTCCAGTCCATCGGGGGTCACACTAACCATCCCCTGCGGATTGTTAACATTCTGAACGATAAATAGGTCTCTGAAATGACGCATCAAATCTCTCACAAACTGGCGCAAGTCCCGTCCGTTTTCAACTATTTCATCTACTAACCGAAGAGTCTTTGCCGTATCCATTACACTTATCGCATCCGCCATGTTTAAAAGCAGTTCCTCCTCCACCATCCCTAACAGCGATGTCACATCGTCCAACTTTATACGTTTGTCGGTGTAAGCCGAGAGCTGATCAAGAGTGGAGATGGCATCCCGCATGCTCCCCTCGCTGTGCTTGGCGATGAGAGCAAGGCTCGACTCGTCGATAGAAATCTGCTCTTTCTCCGCCACCCTCCGCAAACGCTCAACCAGATCAGCGGTGCCTATCCGCCGGAAATCAAAGCGCTGGCACCGAGAAAGGACCGTCGGCAAAACCTTGAACGGCTCCGTGGTAGCCAGGACAAACACGACATGTGCCGGGGGCTCCTCCAGCATTTTGAGGAGGGCATTAAAGGCCTCGGGGGTGAGCATGTGAACCTCGTCGATGATGTACACCTTGACCCCGGCCACCGTCGGCATAAACCTGACTTTCTCCCGGAGGTCGCGAATCTCATCGATTCCCCGGTTGCTGGCGGCATCGATCTCCACTACGTCGACGGAGGTGCCGTTGGTAATCTCGTAACAGAGGCGGCATTTATTGCAGGGAGTGGCGGTGGGGTCTTTCTGGCAGTTCAACGCCTTCGCTAAAATCTTGGCTACCGAAGTCTTCCCTGTGCCCCTCGGTCCCGCGAAGAGATACGCGTGGGAGACTCGCTTCTCCTTTACCGCGTTTATAAGAGTCTGGACGATGTGATCCTGCCCCACTACCTCTTCAAAGGTTTGTGGCCTCCACTTTCGGTAAAGGGAAACATAACCCACCAATTTCACCTCTTAATTCTATTACCTTTAATTTTACAGGTTTACGAGGGGCTGTGCAATCAGCTACCAGGAAGTCATCTCCCTGATCACATCGCCAAAAGTGTGATAGGGAATATAAGAGATGCCATTCTCATGGCAGAATCTGGCCAGCTTTCCCTTGGCAAAAATGACATCGCTCTCCTGCGAGATGCAACGGTCCGACCAGCCGTCTCCGATGTAGACGATCTTGTTCCCAGGTTTTTTGACTTTGTAAAAATAAGACGTCTTGCAATTCCCACAGGTACGGCACTCCTCGTTTAGATGAGGAAAATAGGTCTTGATCTCACCATTCTCGAAGACTAAATGATTTGCGTAAATATCAATTCCATTCACACCGTTGCGAGAGAGGATTTTCTCGATATAGAAATCGAACCCGTCACTCAAAACAGCCACCCGGAAATTTTTCCGGCGGCAGAGATCCAGAAATTGGGGAAAGTAAGGGTCGATTTCCATGCCTTCAAGAAAGCTGGTTAGCTCCTCTTCAGAGGCTTTGACCAGCGCATACTGTCTCGCCATACACTCTTTCGAGCTAATCAAACCCTCCTGCCACATCTCTTCTATCTCTTCCCACTCAGGGTTCGCGAAAGCCGTAAGAAGGGTATCGGTTACGTCCTTTACGGTTATGGTGCCGTCAAAATCGCACAGAACAATTACGTCGTCCACTTGGGTTTCCCACTGCGGCAGATTACCTTGTAATGCCGACTAACTTGAGAGCGCGCTGGAGGGTTTGCTCGAAGAGATCGACGCCCATCTCCATCTCTTCCTTTGTTATATCGAAAATGGGTGCCAGGGTGAAGACATTCTTGTAGTATCCGCCGACGTCCAGAACCAGACCGTATTCCTTTCCCTGGTAGGTGAGATTTCCTTTCAATCCCTCCTCAAAAATGGCGTCTGTCAACTCTCGATTTGGTGTGAAGCCGCCCTCCTGGCATATCTCTATCCTTAGAGTTAAACCGATGCCGTCGACGTCTCCGATCTGCGGATATTTTTGGGCTAATTCCTTGAGAAGTCCCAACATGTATCGGCCCTTCTCATTAACTGTGGTCTCCAGATTGTTCTCCTCCATCATTTCCAGGTTGGCCAGGGCGACGGCGGTTCCTAAGGTGTTGGCTGAAAAGGTAGAGTGGGTCGAGCCGGGAGG
>JBAQMN010000109.1:0-2281 GCA_049302895.1 Actinomycetota bacterium
ACCGTGGGCGGTCCGTCCTTCGGCGGATTCGCACCTACGGGATCAGGCACTCGTAGGGGCCGACCTCTGTGTCGGCCCGTCTAAATGTGAGATTGCCACGCCCCGCCGAAGGCGGGGCTCGCAATGACAAGGGGGTTAGGGGATTTCGGTGAGTTCGGAGGTGGCGCTTCGGGTCATCAGTTCGCTGACGCAGTCCCTCGGATCCTTGCCTTCGTAAAGCACCTCGTAAACCTTCTCGGTGATGGGCATGATCAACTGGTGTTTTTTTGCCAGTTCGTAAACGGCTTTCGTTGTGTGAATACCCTCGGCGATCATAACCATCTCCCGGGTGACCTCTTCCAGACTGCGGCCCTTGGCTATCTCCTCCCCCACTCGTCGGTTGCGGCTGTGGCGGCTGAAGCAGGTGACAGTGAGATCGCCGACGCCGGCTAAGCCTGAAAAAGTCAACGGGTTTGCGCCCAGCGCGACGCCGAGACGGGTTATCTCCGCCAGACCTCGAGTCATCAGAGAAGCCTTGGTGTTGTCTCCAAATCCCAAACCATCGGACATCCCGGCAGCGATAGCAATAATGTTCTTGGTTGCGCCGCTCAGTTCCACTCCGACCAGATCGGGATTGGTATAAACCCGGAAGTATGGAGTCATAAAGACATTCTGGAGTTCCTCAGCAACATCTTGATTTAAAGAAGAAATCACTGTAGCGCTCGGGATGTTCCGGCTTACCTCCTCTGAATGGTTGGGACCGGAGAGGACCGCCAGACGATCCCCGAAAGTTGAGGGAAGCTCGTCCAGGATGACCTCGGTCATTCTTTTTAGAGTCTCGACCTCTATTCCCTTTGTCAGACTGATCAGAAGCATGCCGGGTTGGAGGAAATCTTTGATAATTTTTAGAACCGAGCGCATGGCGTGGGAGGGAGGCACAAGGACAACGGCGTGAGCGTTTTGGAGAGCCTGGGCGGGATCTGTGGTCGCGTGGGCATTCGAAGGAATTTCGATGTCTTTTAAATATAGGGGGTTGTGGTGGGTCTGGTTTATGCCGTTGGCTACGTTCTCTTCCCTGGCCCAGAGCCCGACGTCGAATCCCTTATTGGCTAGAAGAACAGCGATGGCCGTGCCCCAGCTACCAGCACCGATTACGGAAATTTTCATGTGTGACTCCTTAAGTCGACCTAAAGGTCGACCTCTACATGGGTTTGCATCCGACTCCTTGGAGTCGACCTAAAGGTCGACCTCTACATGGGTTTGCTCTCTCTTTGTGAGATTGCCACGCAATGACAGTTCGCTCGTTTTCTCAGGCTAGCAATGACAGTGTTTATAGATCGGGCGGACAGAGACCTGCCCGTCCGGCAGGCGGGCGTCCGCCCCTTTCCTCCCATCAAGGGAGGGGAATGTTTCGCAGATCTCAGATGACTTCTCGACTCGCTCCGCTCGCTCGAAGAATAAGAAGTCCCATCTTCCGTCCTCTGCTTTATGCTAACTGGTTAGTCAGTCTTCAGTCTATCGTCTTTGTCAACCCGCTGGCCGAGTTTGTGTTCTTTGCCCCTGACGAGCCGACCGATGTTTTCTTTGTGTCTCCAGATTACGACCACGGCTCCCACAAGACCAAAGATAACAATCGGCAGCGGCTTTCTGAAATAGATTACCAGAAGTGGATAGATAGCCACAACGGTGATGGAAGCGATAGAAACATACCGGGTCACTGCTACGATGAAAACCCAGGCAAGAACGAGACCCACACCGATCTGCCACGTCAGAGCGATAACAACGCCCGCTGTGGTGGCAACTCCTCTGCCCCCTCTAAACTTTAGATAGAGGCTCCAGTTGTGCCCGGCGATGGCCGCCAGCCCCGCGCCAACCACAACGAAAGCATTGAGCTGCAAAAATCTGGCCAGCAGAACCGCACCAACCCCCTTAAGCACATCCCCGACGATAGTCATCACCGCCGGCGTCGGCCCTATAACTCTCAAAACGTTGGTGAAACCGATGTTACGGCTGCCGTAATCGCGAATATCTATCCCGCGCCCAATCCTTCCGACCAGATAGCCAAAGGGGATCGACCCGATAAGATAGGAGGCTATAATAACTATACCACCTAAGAAAACTTCCTTGAGCATACCTTTCTATCTCACCCCCACCTCTATCCTCCCCCTCAAGGGGGAGGAGTGTCTTGCCCTGGCTTAACTCAGACTACTTGCTCTGACGAAATCTTATTCTAATCGGTGCGCCTGTAAAATCAAAGACTTTTCTCAGTCTCTTTTCGAGATAGCGTAGGTAACCTCGGCTG
>JBAQMN010000110.1:0-1765 GCA_049302895.1 Actinomycetota bacterium
CGGTGATACCGTAATCCTTTAGCACCACAGCATCCTCAGTAACCTGCCCACCGATAGCAATGACTGGAATATTTTTGGCCTTAGCCAGTCTGGCCACACCAAGAGGAACTTTGCCGTAGGCCGTCTGGCGGTCGATCTTACCTTCACCCGTGATTACCAGGTCTGCTCCCTGCAGTTTCTTCTCCAGAGAAACAGCTTCCATGACCAAATCCACACCCGATCTCAGCTTTGCTTTCAGAAAAACCATCAGACCCGCACCTAAGCCTCCGGCAGCGCCTGCCCCTGGAGCATCTCTTATGTCTATACCTAAGTCTCTTTTTATTATGCCATCATAGTGGGAGAGTCCTTTGTCGAGTTCCTTAACCATCGTAGGCGTCGCCCCTTTCTGTGGAGCATAAACCTGGGCCGCTCCTTGGGGGCCCGTCAAAGGATTCTGAACGTCGGAGGCAACCAGGAACTCGGTTTTGCCGATTCGTTTGTCCAGATCGTCCGCATCTATTCCGGCAATCTCTTGTAGAAGCTGACCGCGACCCAGACCGAGAACTTTACCCTGATGGTCAAGAAACTTTACCCCGAGAGCCTGAGCCATGCCCATTCCCCCGTCCGTTGTGGCGCTGCCTCCGATTCCAACGATTGTTTTCCGGCAGCCCTCATCGAGAGCAGCATTAATGAGCTCGCCTGTACCATAAGTCGTGGTTACAAGAGGATTTTGTCTTTCAGGTGGGACAAGATGGAGTCCTGAAGCGGCGGCCATCTCAACAATGCCTACTGGCGAGACTGAAGACCGAAGACTAAAGACTGAAGAGCCGAGGAGGCCAAAGTAGGAGTCGATGGGGGTGCCGAGAGGTCCGGTGACGCGTTTTTTGATGATTTGGCCACCCGTGGCCGTGACCAGAGCTTCGACTGTCCCCTCACCCCCATCTGCCAAAGGACACAAAACGACCTCGGCTTCAGGGACGGCTTTCTTGATTCCCCTTTCGATGGCCTTCGCCACTTCCAGAGACGACAAACTCCCCTTAAACTTGTCCGGAGCAACGACAATTTTCATAAAAAGATCCGAGATTTCAGATGCCAGATGTTAGTTGGAAGGCTTTTTCGATGGCGGTTTGGGGGGTTCCGGCAACGATTATGCCTGGGTCTCTTTGTCCCCCGTGACCTATCTCCCATGTACCCAGGCCAATCACGGGTTTTCCCATCTTAAGTGCCAGGCCAATTTCGGACAAGGTACCGTAACCTCCGCCTATAGCAATCACGACGTCGGCAGCCCTGGCAATAAGGGCATTTCGAGCCTCACCCAAACCCGATGGAATGGCCACATCAATAAACTTACTCGCGCCCGTCCGCGTCTCCGAAGGAAGAATTCCAACAGTTAAACCACCGGCCTCTCTGGCACCCTGGGCAGCGGCATTCATTACACCTCCGAGTCCACCACATACAAGAATAGCCCCTTTCAGGGCTACCAATCTGCCAACTTCGTACGCGACTTGGGCGGTGCGCTGATCGCACTGGCCTGCCCCAATCACTGCTACATACACTGCATCCTCCCAGTAGAGATGCTGGCTCCCACTTTCTGTGCGGGGCTGGAAATTGTGCGGGACTAGAAAGTCCCGCCTATCCAGTTTTGTGTTGCCTTTGTTCAGTCGTGGCGCATGTGGGGGTTGACGTGGACCGTTACGTCCGCCACGTTCTTAATCTTTCTCATGATCTTACGTTTAACCTCATTAGCAATGGAGTGCCCTTGAGCAACAGTTGCCTCAGCATCGAT
>JBAQMN010000111.1:0-6080 GCA_049302895.1 Actinomycetota bacterium
CACCTCCACATGCTTCGTCGGGCGGAACCCTCCGAAGCATACCCTCCTTCGCCAAGGCTACGGAGGGTTACCCTTCTCGCATTCATCCACGCACTAACGTGCGTGGCTTTCTGCGTAGGAGGGTAAAAATAACCAGTCATTCTGAGCCCTTCGCTTTGCTCAGAGCCTGTCCTGAACGAAGTGAAGGAATAAACTCCGCGAAGAATCTCACACTAGAGCTTTTATCTGGAAAATCTCCCGGTGAGCTTGGCAGAGCCTATTACTTTACCCTCGATTGCGCTCATAAAGTTGCCGAGGGAAACATTTGGTTCCAAAGTCAAGCTCTCGACGTTCAGAGCATAAATTGTTGTCTCGTAATCGTGGTCGCCCGTCCCCGGCGGAGGCTGTGGCCCGCCGTATCCCTGGAAGCGAAACGTATTGTTCAACTCTTTTGAGCCGGCGGGCATGCTGTTCGTACCGGAAGCTCCTTCGGGCAAGGAAGTTGTACTGTTCGGAATGTTTATCACCAGCCAGTGAACCCAGTTGTTAGCGACGGGGTGCCTGTCCACCATAGCGATGGCAAAGGATTGCGTCCCCTCGGGAGGATTCCCCCAGGAAAGAGGGATTGAGATATTCTGCCCACCAACGCCAGTATTGGCATATTTTGTCGGCATCCTTTGACCACCTTCAAACGCGGAAGATTTTAACTGAAACATTTTCCCAGCACCTCCCGTTGGCTTCCCAGTCGGCTGCTTCGCCGGTTTTTCCGCCGCCTTTTGAATGCAACCCGAGACCCAAAACGTCGCAAATAATAAGAGAAATAAAATAATTAAGGTAATCTTAAATTTGGATATCGTTTTAAAAGAGAAGTCACCTCACCTCACACTAACGCTACTGTTTTCTCTATAATAGCAAAAATACCACTCATAACAAGACACGTCCAATTGGCTTGGTTCAAATCCACTTACTAAAGCACAACAACTCCGAATGGCTCAAGACTATTTGGGTCCGCGCCAAATATCAAGAGGCCAAACAAACAGGCATTGCAATGGCAATCGAATAGAATTCTTATATGGAACATGATATAGTTGTCTTTGTCTAAAAGGCACTTGGAGTGTCACATGAAAGGAGGGGAAAATTTTTGCCGGATAAGACTACTCCCACATCTGAAGAACGCGCCGAACACCAGGGCGAAGCAGGCGAGGAAATACACAAGCGGGAGCCTGGACGGATACGAACGGTTCGTTTCAAATTTGAGCAGATTATATACTATGTTCTGGGCATAATCGAGGCTCTCCTTGCTTTCAGGTTTGTATTTAGACTGTTTGGAGCGAACCCCGGCACCCCGTTCGTGACGCTTATTTATAAATTTTCAGACGTTTTCTTGAGCCCATTCAGTGGCATATTCCCGCCTTTCCAGGAAAGTGGAGCCGTCTTTGAGTGGTCTGTGCTGGTCGCCATGGCTGTTTATGCCATCTTGGCATACGGCCTGGCCCGGCTCACAATAATCCTGACATCCTGAAGAGACTTATGTTGATACGGTAGGAAGGAATTTTTAAAAAGCTTATACAAGTACTCACCTGAAGATAAGATAGTTGGGTACGGGATTTGGCTGAGAGGGAACGTAATTCCGAGTCATAAAAAAGACCTACTCTGGTGGACTTGAGTAGTCACAGTTGGAACTCTTACGCTGACATCATACGCGAATTAGCACAGGCCATCAAGAAGGTTCACTAGGTTCTTTCATCAGCGATACTATGAACTTACCGAATGGCACAATATCGTCATGAAGCTGGCCTTCAGCGAGTGCGTCAAAGTAAGGCTTCCTTTGTTCGGCCCTGATGGTGATCCACTGATATCCTGACGTCAGGAGAAGATAGTTCATCAGTAGTCGCGCCGTTCTGCCGTTGCCGTCTGTGTAGGGGTGGATTGTAACAAAGAAGTAATGGGTCAGGATGGCTTTGATTATGTCATTCTTCACCTTGTTGATCGAACGCTCAAAGCTGCCCATCTGGTCGGTTAGTTTCTCCGGCGCCGGTGGGACATATCTCGTGCCTCGAATGAAGGCCGCCTCTTTCCTGTATGAGACTAGGTCAAAATAGTCTATGATACCGCTGTCCGCTGAGGGCTTAAAGAGATGGTAATAGGTATCCTTGACCAACTGCTCTGAGACGTGGCCTTTATCGAAGTCCTTATTGACCTGACTAATCACGGAGTCAAAGGCTTCGGAGTATCCAAGAATTGCCATTCGGTTCTTTATTTGTTCAATGTGCTTTTCCTTATTCTTGATATCTGTCGGCACTTTGCCGAAGACAACGGCATCAACCTCTTCAGGTGTGATCCTATAACCTTCTAGAGTGGTTGAATGATAGATGTCATATCTCTTATGCTCTTGGGCATTCTTGATGAGGTCGCCCAGCTTGTGTTTTGGAAGTTGATTGATTGAAGGCATGAGCGCGGCTGAAAGCTGCTTCTCGAAGGTTTTAATAAGCTCTTCTTGTCGTGAGACCCAGGGCGAGGCAAGCTTCTTGCCCGGCTTTACCGCTGCTTGCGGCTTTCTTTCTCTTCTACTGATAGCATAAGGCGTATATGTCTTGGTGATTCTTTCCAGTTCGGAAACTAAGTTTTGACGCCCGTTTTCTGCTGCTAAGTCTGCGATGCGTTTGAGAATTACGGGTCGCGGCCTTTTGGCGTATAGAGCTTCAATGAGACGCGGATTGAACTGGACCGACTTGATAAAGATGCTGTAATCAGCCGGTATGCGCTGTCTATACGAGACAGCATCGATGAGAACCTTTTCAGGTACGTCCACAACAAGATTTCGGCCCGCCACTTTAATCTCCTTGGTCGTTCGTGAGTCAAATCCTTTATCGGAAACAAGAGAGATGCGGAAGCCAAAAGGAAGTGTCAGGGTCTTGTTCGTCGTCCTGCCGGTTCTCGCCAAGAGATGCTTTTGATCCTCTTCGTTACCAATGAGAAGCTTGAGTGCAGATTCAGCCCTAATCGACCAGGGCTTATACCTCTCAAGAGTCTTTTCGATGATCTGCCAGTAGAGCAAGAGAAACAGCTGTTGTGGTTCGTCTTCAGGTTTCTTTAGGATAAAGAAGCCACGCCTCACCGGAAACATAAGTCGTTCGCGTTTTAGGATAGCGCGAATTACTGGGTCGGGTATGTCTGCGGCCGTCCGCAAAACGTGACCTTTCTTTAGATTATCAGCCCATACTTTGAGGGCTCGCTCTCTTAGTTTGGATTCTGCCATTGTTGATCCTTAGATAACTACTATCAGATGATGGTGAATGATTACTATCGGTTATTGGTGAACAACTACTATCGATTATACACAAAGGTCAGCACTTTGCAAGTTCTTGATCAGGTCAGGCGTGGCCTCTCGTGGTAGCAGGGGGTCAGTATCTTGTAGGGGGGTAGTGGGGCATATAGATTTGACTAGCTGTAATTGGACTGATGTCGTGACGTTATAAGCGAATTATCGCAGGTCATCGAACTTGACTTTTAGGACTTCCTGAAATCAATAAACTGCGTGGACATCGTGCCGTCCAATTCTCCATCAACAAATGTATAGGCCCCGCTGATCTCTAGGCGTCCAGGAGCACTTCGTGTCATCGCGCCACCCATCAGCATCTTTTCGCCTAGCAATGTCCATACAATCACGCAGTCCATTTTTTCTAGAAATCTAAGCAATGGCGTCTTCTTCAAAACTAGCGCTTTTGGTCTATCGAAGCCAGCTTCTGATAGATCGGTTGCGAGAAGCTGACCTCTAGCTCCAGAGTAGGCCCCGTCTACCTGTGTGGGCTTAAGATTCATGCCTTCAAATAAAAGGGGTCAGGTCTTGAATTGTCACTTCTGGAACATCTGCACCGCGTGAACTGTTGCAAAACTCATAATTCAAGACCTGACCCTATCTTTTGTGTTTGTATCTTTTGTGTTTGTGTGCTTTAGCTCAGACGTGCGCTTCTGCGCCTTCTTTACGATATCCAACGGGCATGTTTAGAACTGTTCGCGAGCTATGTTAACCGTTGTAAAAGAGTTAACGTATGTTAACTATTGACTGATTGATTAACATACGCTAACCTGAACGTAGGAGGTTAACAATGAACAAGTATGATATTAGCACATCCCAAGCGGCTGAAATCCTGGGAATAAGTCGTGTCGCTGTTTTCAAGAGAATAAAAAAGGGCGATATCAAAGCACGAAAGGTAGGCCGAAATTACATAATAGATAAGCGCAGCCTGGGAACCGTATTCCAGGACATTACGCCGCAACAGAAGAAAGCCATCGATGCCGCCGTCGATAGGGTGGTCGAAGATTTTGGCGAGGCGCTTAGGAAACTGGGACGTGAATAGTGAAGACCATATCTGTTCAGCAGGTCGAGCGTATCGCATTTGACCTGGCCAAAAAATGGATGGAATGGGACGAGCCGATTCCGGACTTCTCCAGTCGCTATCCGGGAATACTTGAAAGTTGCCTTAGTAATGCTTTCCAGACTCATCAGAAGAAAGATCTTTACCCCGGCCTCTTTGACAAAGCCGCGATGATTTTCTACCAGATGATCAAAAACCATCCGTTCTTGAACGGCAATAAACGTATCGCCGTCACAACCCTTCTAGTGTTCTTGTGGTTGAATGATCGGTGGCTTTCGGCGACCAATGAGGAAATGTATAAATTAGCTGTTTGGGTGGCCGAAAGTAATCCCCAGTTAAAAGGCGGGGTTTTGTTGGCCATCAAGGAATTCTTGCAGAAGAACTCGATGCGACCGATGGCCAAAAGATCTTCATAGAGCGAAGTTCAAATCATCCCGACGTTGCTTTAAACGCTGAGTAGCGGGTTGGGATCAACAAAGCCGATCCGCACACGGACAATACTCCCGATACCAACAACAGATGTAGGAATGTTCTATTTACCGCGGATGTCAAAATAGGAGTAACGATCTCATTTCTGAAAAAAGCGGGGAGGCCGGCTCGCGAAATGAGCTCGACAATGAGTATATTAACCGTCACATATCTTAGGACGATGAACAACGCAAACGGTACAAAAGCGGCGCAAAGATACAACCCTAGTCTCATCAAGAACTCTACGCGTGACTTGGATGTGATCTTTGCCGCCAGCAATAGAAGGACTATAGTCATCGAAGCCAAGACATAAAAGATGATGCCGATCCAGTCAAACACAGGCTTAAGTTTCTTGAAGCCCGAAAGCCCGTTCATAGCGCCAGACTTGTTTTGGTCGACATAGCTGGTGTCAAGTTTATCCGGGATTTTGCTCATGATCTCACCTACCGGATCAAAGCCTACTCTTGCCACTGTCTGTTCGAGAGCGAGGCCTTGAGGTCTTACCATTGGAAACTTTTCCTTTCCTTCGCTGACCTGTCTCTCAAACTCTTCCACTGTTACTTCGGGCAAAGAGTTATATTTTTTGTGTATCCACTCGTCGAGGTTCTTTCTAAGCTTGATCTTGAAATTCTTAAGGTCGACGTTTATTTTGAGCGCCTTCTGGTCGGACATGACATAATCGAAAAACGCGCCCACGGTCTTCTCAAACTCGGTTTCAAACCATTTTTCGTCAACCGATTTCAGAACGACACCGGATAATTCCCGCGCATCAGAGGGCATCTGTTCGAGCGGTTTTCCCGGCCCCTGCTTCGTGATCTGTTCCATCATCATATCCGGATTCGAAGTCAGTTTATGATAAATCTTATTCTCTTTCATTGGATCTTTGACAAAAGCAGGTGTAAACACATAGAACTTCAACTCACCGAGGATCAAGACTAAAGTGAATAAGAATATGAACACCAGAAAAAACAGAACAGTCAGAGCTTTTTTCATAACACCTCTTTTATGCAAGCATTATCTCTCTGCAAAGCCAGTATAACAAAAAAGCCCTTCTTCGCATAAAGCTTCGAAGGGCATTCTTCGCCATGATTTACCTGGCCTGCCATTCGTAGCCGTAAGGCGAAGAATGGGCCCAAGTGGAGTCGAACCACTGCCCGTCGCTCGCTGTCTATACATGGCTCGCTCTTTCGAGGGGAAACCCAGCGTTTCCCCTCGAATAACTCCCTTTCCTTACGTTAGATTGAAGGGGAATAC
>JBAQMN010000112.1:0-7615 GCA_049302895.1 Actinomycetota bacterium
CAGTTAGCTCACGTGACCGCCAATAAGAAGAAGCTACCTAAAACAGTAGCTGACGGATGGGCAGGAGTCGATGTTTGCAAGAGGTGCCACGAGCCTCAGTATAAAGCCTGGAGCGAGGAAGCCTTGCATCCTGAGGCGATGCAGGTTCTTATGCCCAAAATGGTTACGAACAAGAATTGTCTGCCGTGTCACACTGTCGGGTTCGACAAGGGCGGTTTTGTCAGTCTTGAAAAAACACCAAAGCTCGCTGCTGTACAGTGTGAGAATTGCCATGGCAAGGGAGAAAAACACATAGATCGACCCAAGGCTGAGAATATGCCTACTGCCGGGCTCAATGCGGAAGTGTGCGGTGTGTGCCACAGCGGCGCCCATCACAATACTTTCTCAGAGGCCGAGTGGAAGGGAACAAAGCACGCTCGCGCTCTCCCGGACCTCCTGCAGTTCCGAAAGATTCAGCCTCAGGCGGTGAAAGACTACTGTCTGGAGTGTCATTCTGCTGATTATCGACTGGCGCCAGCAGATAAGAAGCCTACACTGGATACCGCGAAACTCTCTCTAACCTGCCAGGCCTGCCACGACACGCACTCAACCCTCACTCGTCTTCCAAAGAATCTGCTTTGCCAGAGTTGTCACACCGGAGGACTAGAACTCAAAGTCGGAGGAGAGGTTCACAACAACACCAAGGAGATGTACTTCGGGAAGATAGTTCCTGGAACCGGTATTTTTGCTCCACCGGTCTTTGCAAAGCATGTGAGAAGTGGCGTGGGCTGCCCTGAGTGCCATATGTTCAAGAAGCCCTATGTGAGTGAAGCGGAACCAGCTAAGTCAGGGCATGATTTTCTGCCAAAGCCAGAAGGCTGTGCTGTCTGTCATCCGGAGCGTGGCGTTGATGGAAACAAGGCGATGATCGACACTCTTCAGGCACCGACCAAGGCGGCCTTAGCTGAACTTAAACCTAGAATCGACGCAGCCAAAGTTAGGTTTGAAGAGCTCAAGAAGGCCGGTAAAGCCACCAAAGATCTCACGAATGTGTATAATCTTGCGATCTTTGGCTATGACTTCACTTTCCAGGATCGTTCGAACGGCTTCCACAATCCTGACTACGCAAAAGCCATGCTTGACCTATCCAGGAAGAATCTGGCAGCCTTCGAGGCTCAGAGTAGGTAATAAACAAAATAGGGACACTTTCCTTTTTCTATAAAGAAAAGCATTTGGGAAGTGTCCCTATTTTTCGGAGGCATCCATGACTCCTGGTAGAGAACTTGAGGACATCGGCGGCCAGCACGTTCACATGCCCGAACTTCCCATCTACAGCCGTGACCGGGTGCTTAACGCCGTCCCAGAGATTGTCAGAAATCTCAAGGGCAAGGTTGTTCTGGTTGATTTCTGGGACTACACCTGTGTAAACTGCATTCGCACGTTTCCGTATCTCAAAGAATGGCATGCGCGGTACAAGGATATGGGTCTTGTTATCCTCGGCGTTCATTCACCAGAGTTCTCTTTTGAAAAACAGCCGGGCAACCTTGAGTCGGCGGTTAAGCGATTTGGTCTTGAGTATCCCATCATTGCCGATAATGACTTCGAGATCTGGCAACTGTTTTCCAACAAGTATTGGCCAGCCAAGTATCTCTTAGACAAGGATGGCATCCTTCGCACCTACCACTTCGGTGAAGGAGAATATGAAGAGTTTGAGTCATTCATTCAAAAGCTTCTGCTCGGGCGCGATCCATTGTTAAAACTTCCTCTGCCTATGGCACCTCTCCGTGACACAGACAAGCCCGGCGCCGTCTGTTATCGCGTGACGCCCGAGACCTACATCGGTTTCCTGCGGGGCCATGTCGGAAATGAGGGCGGGCTTGCCCAACATCAAGTCAAAAGATATGTCCTCCCCGAAAAGATAAACGATGATGTGCTCTATCTCGAAGGAATGTGGCGCTCAGAACCTGAGTTTGCGCAGTTAGTACAGGGCAGAGGAAGTATAGTAATAAGCTACCAGGCCGCCGATGTTAATCTTGTTATTCATCCTGAGGAAGGCAAACCTTTCAAGGTGTATGTGGAGCAGGATGGCATACCTTTACGAAAAGAGGATTATGGTGATGATGTACGCAAGGAGAATGGCAAGGCCGTCATTGATGTACGGGCACCGCGTATGTATAACATCGTGAAAAACAAGGAGTTCGGCCGACATCAGTTGGAGATTATAAGCGATTCACCATCATTCAGGGCTTATGTATTCACATTTGTCACTGCATGCCGAACACTGTAGCATCCCGCTGTCGAAGGATCTGGGCATATGATAGATTTTGTGCGAAACCTTCACCCTATGATACAAGCACTTCTGGCCACCTGTTTTACATGGCTGGTAACAGCGCTTGGAGCAGCTAGCGTATTTTTGGCCAAAGATATAAGCAGGAAGATACTCGACGGGATGCTGGGTTTTGCCGGGGGTGTCATGATCGCCGCCAGTTATTGGTCATTGCTCGCGCCAGCTATCGAGATGTCGGAAGGCAAAAGCATTCCCGCCTGGTTTCCGGCGGCGGCAGGTTTCCTAATCGGGGGTCTTTTTCTGGGGGGTATCGATAAGATTCTTCCCCACCTCCACATCGGCTATCCTATAGAGGAAGCCGAGGGGATCAGGACCACCTGGCAGCGGAGTGTTTTGCTTATTCTCGCCATAACCTTGCACAACATCCCGGAAGGTCTTGCCGTTGGAGTTGCCTTTGGGGCTGTTGCTGCTCATTTTCCTGCTGCTACTTTGCCAGCAGCCGTTGCCTTGGCTATTGGTATCGGCATTCAAAATTTTCCGGAGGGGCTGGCCGTCGCTATGCCTCTTCGACGCGAAGGAATGTCCCGTTTGAAAAGTTTCTGGTATGGCCAGCTGTCCGGAACGGTCGAACCTATCGCTGGTGTTATTGGAGCAGCAGCCGTTATTTTCTCCCGACCTATCCTGCCATACGCTTTAGGTGTTGCGGCGGGCGCTATGATTTTTGTCGTTGTCGAGGAGGTAATTCCGGAGTCTCAGCGTGGCGGCAATACTGATTTAGCTACCATGGGGGCAATGATCGGTTTTGTGGTAATGATGTTACTCGATGTAGCAGTTGGTTAGCCACCGGGTTCTGATCCCGCTTTTCTTGTATTTGATCAACAGCAAAAAGTACACTAGTCTCGGTTTCTTGACAAATATGAATAGATATTGATATATTTATTTTAAGCTATGGTATCAGCGAGGCGAAAAATGAGTAAACTAACAATTCAAATTTTTGATCCTCCGATGTGTTGCCCAACTGGGATGTGTGGCCCAACGATTGATCCTGCTTTGATTGAAATCCACGAAGCCGTCGGCCGGGTAGAAAAGGAATATAACGGAAAAGTGGAAGTCAGACGACACCTTTTTGGAAAAGACGTACAGCCGTTTTTGTCTAATAAGAAGGTTTTGAGTTTGATCCGTGAAGAGGGCCCAAGCACTCTGCCGATTACCACGGTCGATGGTGAAATTATTAAGAGTGGCTCTTATCCTTCCTATAACGAGCTAAAAAGCTTGGCGGAAAAGCATATTTAGATATAAGGAGGAAGAACGTGGAAGAACTGTGCTCATTCTTTAAAGTTTTATCTGACGAGACCAGATACCGAATTTTCTCTCTCTTGCTTTCGAGGGAGATGTGCGTCTGTGAGATTGTCGATACACTGAAACTTTCACAGTCACTGATCTCGCACCATCTGTATCACTTAAAAATGGCTGGTCTTGTTAAGGACAGGCGAGAAGGCGTTTGGATCCACTATTCAATCAATCATGAGAAGCTCAACGAGTATAAACTGAAATTCTTGCAGGGATTGCAAAAGGCTGCTTCAACTCAAATCCCTTGTAAGTTTGCCTGCTGTGAGGTGGAGGTGGCCGCCGGTGCAAAACAGGCAAAGTGAGTTCATCTTCTTCTCAGGAAAAGGCGGCGTCGGTAAAACCTCAATGGCTTCTGCCACAGCTGTCTACTACGCAGATCAGGGAGAAAAAACTCTCATTGTAACAACAGATCCCGCTTCAAACTTAGCAGATGTCTTTGAGCAGGAGATTGGCCATAGGGTTGCCAAAATTAGTGGAATAGAAAACCTCTGGGCGATGGAGATAGATGCGGATAAGGCGACGGCGGAATACAAGGAAAATGCTCTGGCACCTTTAAGAGAGCTATTTCCTGAGGAGATGCTCAAGGTTTTCGAGGAGCAGCTCAACTCCCCCTGTACCGAAGAGATGGCTGCCTTCGACAAGTTTATCGAGTTTATGCATAATCCCGAGTTTGATGTAGTTATTTTTGACACAGCTCCAACCGGTCACACCTTACGCCTCCTCGAGCTTCCGGCAGATTGGAGCAGGCACATCGAGGCGAGCAAGGAAGGAAGCGGCCAGACATGCATGGGGCCTGTGACCATGCTGGAAGAATCTAAAGCCAAATATGATGAGGCTATTAGGTTAATGAAAGATCGAACCCGGACCAGATTTGTTTTCGTCGTTCAACCGGAAGCAACGCCAATTGTCGAGACCAAGAGGTCGGCGGCAGAGCTTGAAGAAAAGATCGGTATTAAGGGAACTGAACTGATAATCAACGGAATTCTTCCTGAGAATGAGTGCATCGATCCATTTTTCAAAAAGCGCTATGAGATGCAGATGAAATATGTTAAGCAGATTGGAAGTGAGATTCCACTACCGACAAAGTTAATGTACTTGAGAGAGCGTGATCTCAGAGGGATTCCTATTTTGAGGGAAGTTGCTCAGGAGCTTTACCAAGAGGCAGAAGCTGAGACGGTGGTGCAAAGTGACTGATCTCAAGAGCATGTTCATTCCCAAAAATAGCCAAATCCGCTCAATCTTCTTTGCTGGCAAGGGAGGAGTCGGCAAGACGACTATTTCTTGTATCACCGCGGTAAAGTTAGCCGAAGAGGGGTACAGAACTCTTCTTTTAACGACTGATCCTGCCTCTCATCTTTCTGAGGTTTTTGAGCAGGAGATTGGCAGTATCCCCACTAAGATTAAAGGAGTGGAAAATCTTCAAGCCGCCCGAATCGATCAGGAGAAAGCAGTTGTCGAATACAAAGAGCGCATCTTGGGTGATGCCAGAGGAAAATACACCGAAGATGTTTTGGCGATGATGGAGGAGCAGCTCGATTCCCCTTGCACTGAGGAAATGGCTGCTTTCGACAAATTTGTTGAGTATGCTTCCTCTTCCGACTACGAAGTGATTGTTTTTGATACCGCCCCAACCGGACATACATTGCGTCTTCTTGAGCTTCCGGTCGACTGGAGCAAGCAGCTTGAGCTTCAAGCTGGTGGGACAGCAATCACCAATGAACTGAACAAACAGGCACAGGAGAGATTCGAGCAGGTTATTGAGCGGATGCGCAACCCTGAGAAGACAACCTTTACCTTCGTAGTCTATCCAGAGCATACTCCCATTATTGAGGCCTGGCGAGCAGCCGAAGAGCTCAAGGAAATCGGGGTTCCGACAAAACTGGTGGTAGCAAATTTCGTCTTGCTCGAAGAGCGCTGCACGGCAGATTTTTTCAGGAAACGTTTCCAGATGCAACAGGAGCATCTAAAGGAATTAGGTAAGAAGTTTAAGGCCCCGGTTGTCACAATGCCTCTTCTGGATGACGAGGTCATGGGTCTATCAAATCTTAAGAAGGCGGCACAAATTCTGTTTAATGCGAAGTGACTGGAAAAGGGGGTTTCCTTGAAGAATGAAAAGGAGAAGCACGTAATTCAAATCTTTGGTGCCGAAGCTGGGGCAGGTGGCTGAGGCCCCGTCTGTGAGCCCGCGGACTGCGGGCCGGCTCAATCCATGGCTGATCAAGCGGCTGCTGTTGAAACCGAGCTTAAAAAGAGCTTCGGCGACCAGGTAGAGGTACGCTATATAGACATCTTTATGTCGTCTGAAATTGATTCATATCCCGATGTTATCACTGCGGTGATGGCTGGCCAGGCTCCTCTTCCCATCACATGCATCGACGGGGAACCCAAGATAGCCGGGGGCATTTCGCTCCCGATGGTTCTGAAGGAACTCGAGTCTTTAGGTCTCAAGCCACTTTGTAAATAGAGACACACTACAGGTAACCACTTTTCAGTTTCTTTCGAGATAAAAATCCGTTAGCAAAAGAAGGAGTTGGATTAAGGAGGGATTCTATGCACGGAGCGGGGGAACACAGAGAAAGCCTTTCCATGGTTGAGAAACTTCTTCCAGTCTGGATTATACTTTCGATGGTAGTCGGTCTGGGTATTGGGAAGCTCATCAACGCATCAAATGTCGATTTGCTGCCGCCGGTTATAGCTCTCGCCTCCATCGTCAAGGGTACTTTCCAGTTCGATCTGGGCCACATCATCTCACTGGGCATACCCATTGGTCTCTTTTTGATGATCTATCCGGCTATGGCCAAGATTCATCTGGAAGATGCCAAGAAGGCGTTGACCAGTGGCCGCGCCGCTGGCGTCGTTGTTTTCTTTAACTATGCAATCAATCCTTTTTTGCTGTGGCTTTTCGGCTGGATTTTTCTGCGCAACCACCCAGATCTCTGGACTGGACTGGTTCTTTTAGGTGTGGCGCCATGCATCGCTATGGTCTTGGTCTGGACTGATCTGGCAAGGGGTAACAATGCGATGGCTTTAACCCTGATGGCCTGGAACTCCTTGATTCAGATGGTCACCACTCCCCTATTTATCTTTTTGATTATTGGTTCTCGGGTTAAGCTTGATGTAAGTCTAATTGCTGAAAGTGTCATCCTCTTTCTTGGCCTGCCTCTCTTGATCGGTGTGCTAACCCGAGGGAGTGCTATTAAGCGAAAGGGAGAGGAATGGTTCGAGAAGAGATTTGTGCCGGTCATAAACAATGTTCAGCTCATCGCTCTACTTTTTACACTGGTCATTATGTTTTCACTTAAGGGTGATGTGATAATAGCCAAGCCGGAACTCATCTATCTAATGGCGGTTCCTTTGATCTTGTTTTTCGTAACCCTTTTTATGCTGACCTTCTTTGTGGCGAGGCAGGTTAAGCTTAATTATGAGGATTCGGTAGCTGTTGGTTTCAACTCTACCGGTCGAAACTTTGAGCTGGCAATTGCTATCGCCCTTACAGCCTTTGTGGCTCGGCCGATGGTCGGTGTCTCAACAGTCGTTGGTCCTCTCATCGAGGTTCCAGTAATGTTAGGTCTGGTCTATTTTGCCAAGCGAATGAGTGCCAGCTTATTTGCTGCTAGAAAAGAGCCGGAGGCGATGTTTGAGAAGATTAAGGGTTGATGATTATTTTGAGGGATTCCTTGGCATCGGTCATAAGCTTAAAGCCCAGCTCTGTCTCCACCAAACTTAGTCGATGCGTGATCATATCGTGCACGTTTACTCTACGGGCCCGGATTAGTTCTAAGGCTGTGGCGAGATCTGCCGGGCTGGCACCGTATGAGGTCATCAGAGCTATCTCATCACGCCAAAGGTTAGTCAGAGGAACAGGGAGATCAACGCCAGGCTCTGGTACGGCAAAGAATAAAACAGTGCCGCCACGGTCCACAGATTGTAGCGCCTGAGCAAAGGCAGGCCGGGCTCCCGTGCAAACTATCACCCGATCAGCCAGTCTGTTTTCATTGA